>NZ_DEPM01000165.1:9295-31467 GCF_002358775.1 Martelella sp. UBA3392 | reverse complement strand
AAAAGCCGCAAATGCCGTTTTCGGGCGGCGACATCGTCGCTGCCGGCGTACCGGCGGGGCCGGCGGTCGGCGACTATATGAAAAAGCTGGAAGACTGGTGGATCGAAGGCGATTTCAAGGCCGACCGGGCAGCGCTCGCCGCCCGGCTCGACGCGCTTCGCAAGGATAAGGCCTAGACCTTTTCCTCGTCCTTGATACGCGCCTTGATGTTGTCGACCATATTCTCGCGAATAATGGTCTCGCCATGGGTTGTCCTCATATGCTCGACGGCGCGACGGACGACTTCCGCCTCCTCGTCCGCACTGGCATGAAAGGTGCAACCGGGCACGAGTGAACCGCAATCAAAGCGTTTCATGGCTTCCTCCTTGTGGTTGGCCTCCCAGCCGGCAAGGACCGGGAGGTCTTTGCTGAGCGCCGCGGGTCGCGGCTGGCCCGATCGGAGCCGTCATTCACGGCTCCCTGTCTTAGTGCCGGGCCCAGGTTTCAAACACGGCCGAACCCTCGCAGGGCCGGCGATGCAGGTGGGCGATATGGCCCGTACGCGCATTCTCCTCAGAGGCCGCAACCTTGCGCGGTTTCGGCTTCTGGTCGTCCTGTTTATGCCTGTATTCCTTGATTTCGACTTTCTTCGTCATTGTTCAGCTCCTCCCGAACAAGTTTACAATCAAGTCTTTTACTGACGTGGTGCAACGACCCTATGAATGCAAGGTGAACAAGGCGATAGTTTGATAAAAAATTAACTGTAACGATTTAGGATTAAGGCCATCTCGTGACAGGCGGCAGCGAGGACAGGATTGCCTCGATATTGCCCCCGGTTTTCAGGCCGAAAACGGTTCCGCGATCGTAAAGCAGGTTGAACTCGACATAGCGCCCGCGGCGGATCAACTGCTCGTCGCGATCCTCCGACGTCCATTCGTGATTGAAGTTGGAGCGCACGATCCGCGGATAGACCAGATTGAACGCCCGGCCGATATCCTGAACGAAGGCGAAATCGGCATCGAGCCCGCCCTTGTCATCCGCCGAATGCTGCCAGTCGAAGAACACCCCGCCAATGCCGCGCGCTTCCTTGCGGTGGGGCAGGTAGAAATACTCGTCGCACCATGTCTTCAGCTTCTTGTAGTCGATCACCGCCTGATGGCGGTTGCAGGCGATCTCCATGGCCCGGTGAAACAACATGCTGTCGGGGTCTTCCTGCTTGCGCCTGCGGGAAAGCACGGGCGTCAAATCCGCGCCGCCGCCGAACCACCAGCTCTTGGTGACGATCATGCGGGTGTTCATGTGCACGGCCGGCACATGCGGGTTGACGGGATGGGCGATCAGCGAGATGCCGCTGGCCCAATAGCGCGTCTCCTCGTCGACGCCCGGCATGTTGGCGGCCATCTCGGCGGAAAACGTTCCTTCGACGGTCGAGGTGTGCACTGCCGCCTTCTCGAACACGCGGCCATGCATGGTCGACATCCGGCCGCCGCCCTCTCCATTTTCGCGGGTCCAGTCCTTGACCTCGAAACGGCCGGGTTCGAGATCGCTCATCGGGCCCGTCAGCTCGCGTTCCAGGGCCTCGAAGCCGGCGCAGATCGTGTCCCGGAGGCTTTCGAACCAGGCCTTTGAGGCGGCTTTTTTGTCTTCGATGTCGTCCGGCAGACCCACGGGCAATTGCGGCCGTTCCATAGATGCACTCCACTCAAGACTGAAACGCCCGTTGACCCGGGCTTTTGATTTGACTCGCAAAGATCAGATGAAAACCTTATCTTCTTTGAAGAATGAAGGATAGCGTGATGGCCAATGTTCCAAAGCCGCCTTCAATGGCGGGGCTCAAAAAACGCATCCGGGAACACCGGGCGCGGGAGAAGAGCGACGGGTTCGTGCGCGAGCGTTATTGCCTCGCCCGCGAGGATGCCCGCGCCAAGGCGCGCGAGTGGTTCCAGAGCTATCCCAAGGCGGCCTATTGGACCGAGGTTGAAAGCTGGCGCGTGACCGGCGACGACCGGATCGAATTCACCATGCGGCGGCTCTCCTCCGCCGACTGATCGCGGTCAGGAAAGCCTCTCGAAGCCACCCGTCTGGCGCATCGCCTCGGCCGCGACGATGCCCGCCGATACCGCCAGATTGATCGAACGCTGCCCCTCAGCCATCAGGATCCGAACCCGATGGTCGGCGGCCTTATGGACATGGTCCGGAACGCCGGCGCTCTCGCGGCCGAACAGCAGGATATCGTCCGGCCGATAGGCGAATTCGGTATGGCCGACACTTGCCTTTGTAGAGGCCAGTACCAGACGCCGGCCGCTATCGCGCCGGAAGGCCTCGAAGGCCTCCCAGTCGACATGCCGGGTCAGGACGGCGCTCGCGATATAATCCAGTCCCGCCCGCTTGAGGTTCCGGTCGGACAGCGCGAACCCCGCTGGCTCGATGATATCGACGGCAAGGCCGAGGCAGGCGGCGAGCCTGAGGATCGTGCCGGTATTGCCGGCGATATCCGGCTGGTAAAGGGCAATGCGCAGGGTCATGGGCATTGTCTATGTCGGAATGCCGGGTGCCTCAAGCCTCAGATGACCCCAAGAAGTCTCCACCACAGGAAGTCGAGGGGAACCAGGATCAGCGCGGTGATCGCCGCCAGCGGCAGGAGGATCTTCATCAGTTTGGCCACCGGCTGCTCAGTCACCTGCATGCCGACCATCAACGGCGCGGACTGGTAGGGAAACAGGATGGTCGAGAAGCCGATGACCTGCGTCATCAAGACCGCCATCACGCTGAAGCCGGTCAGTTCCGCCAGTTCGCCCGCCATCGGGGTCAGGACGGCGGGCACGCCGGGCAGGATCGATATGATGCCGACCACGAAGGCGATCAGCGACAAAGACATGAAGTTCAGAAAATCCTGGCCGGGTTCGAGCGGCAGGAAGCGTTCCATGCCATGGGCGATCACGATCCCGAGACCGGTGAAATTGACGACGGCGCCAAGCGCCAGAAAACCGCCCATGAACAGCAATACGCTGAAATTCACATGCTTGTCGAATTCGGCAGGCCCGACCGGCCCCACGCCAGGCCATAGCAGCGCGATCGAGGCAGCGATACCGACCCAGGCCGGATTGATGCCGTGTAACGTATCAGTCATCCAGAAGGCGAGCGTCGTGACGAGAATAACGACGACATACCATTGCCGCCAGCCAAGCGGACGCGAGGCGACCTCCGCCTTGCCGCCGTCGCTCTTCGGTCTCGGCGTATCGGGAAAGATTCGGACGATCAGCACGACCATGATGATGCTTTTCAAAAGCCCCAGGATTGGGAAGTGCAGCGCCATGTAGGAGGCATAGGTAAGGTCGATGCCATAGATCGTCTGGGCAGCGCCTGCGAGAACGAGATTGGGTACGTTGGAAGGCAGCAGAGCGAAACCGGGAATATGGCAGCCGAAGGTTACTGCGATGGCAATCGCGGTTCGCCCGGTCGTTCCCTTCTCGAAGCCAAGGCCATCGGCAAGGGCCGCGGCAATCGGCCAGAGCAGGAAGAACCGCCCGAGCGACGAGGGCATCACGAAGGACAGCACGATCGAGATCGCGAATATGCCGGATATCAGAAAGACGTAGCTTCCGGAAAAGCGTCCGAGCAGAGCGGAACCGATCTTTTCGCTTAGACCGGAGCTTTTAATGGCCGCGGCAACCAGTAGCCCGGAGAATATCAGCCACATCGCGGCCGAATGGAAACCCGAGAAGACAACGTCGGGCGGCGCGAGTTTCAGCACCAGGGCGATGACGAAGAACAGCAGGCTTGCCAGATAGGGCGGCACCAGGCCGGTCGCCCAGAGGCTGAGCGTCACCAGCACCAGGCCCAGGGTGCGGGCCTGATCCGGGGTCATGAAGGAGACGGGAAAAAATGCGAATATGATCGCCAGTATGGCGATGCCCGCGACGATAAGTTTCTTGTAGGTCGGCATCGATAAGCCTTTGGATTGTTCTTTCGGCCAGTGTATGAGATCGGAAAGAACTGCGGAACTGCTACATGATGCCAAAAGATATCGCGTTTCCGACAATCTTCTTCGAGGACGACTTCTTCGAGGACGAGGCGCCGGGTTCGGTCCTCGACCCCGAGCGTCCCGTCATGGCGCGGGTGCGGCGCTGGAAGGCGGGCGAGGTCGGTCGCGAATCGCATTCTCATCCGCGCGGCCAGCTTTTGTGGGCGGAGGAGGGGATATTGCGGGTGCGCTCCGGCGGCACGCACTGGCTCGCGCCCTCCAGCCACTGCGTCTGGATACCGGGCGGGGTCGTGCATGCGGTGGCGATGGAAACCGATGTCTCGGCCTGTTTCATCTATATCGACCCCTCCGTGACCCGCGTCGGCAAGAGCGCCTGCGAGGTTCTGCACATGACCGCGCTGATGCGGCATCTGATCCTCAAGTTTCGCGCGCTGGCGCTGGAGGAGGCGGCCGACAAGGACGAGCGGCTTTCGCGGCTGTCAGAGGTCATCATCGATGAACTGGCGACACTGCCGTCCGCGCCCCTCAGCCTGCCCGCCGGCAGCGATCCGCGCCTCAAGCGCGTCACCGGTCGGCTGCTTGAAAGGCCGGATGACCATGCCAGCCTTGAGGAAATGGCGCGTTCTTCGGGCGCGGGCGTGCGTACGCTCGAGCGTCTGTTCCGCCGCGAGACCGGGTTCAGCTTTTCCGAATGGCGGAGCCGGCTCAGGCTGATGGAGGCGGTCAACGATCTCGGCCACGGAAGAAGCAGCACGGAGATCGCCGGGCGGCTCGGCTATCAAAGCGTGAGCGCCTTCGTTGCCGCCTTCCGCCGACATTTCGGCGTGCCGCCGCAGTCCTACATGAAGGACGGCTCTCTCTGAGAGACGGAAAGGGTCGCGGTCACGCGGATGGCAGGTTGCGCAGATAGTCGCCAAGCCAGTCGATTTCGGCTTCCACGGCGGTGAACCGGTCGGTTTTCTCGATGCGCGTTGGTTGCGGCACATGGGCCCTCAGATCGGCCATCGCCTGTTGGGCGCGGGTGATCCGTTCCGGATCCGGCGGCGGCTCGCCGCGTTTGCACCCGTCGGCATAGGCGGAAATCGCATCGCAGAGCCGTTCCGCGCCAACGATGGCGGGAAACCACGATGCGGCCTCGCGGCCCGCCGGTGGCGGTTCGGCGCTCAGTTTCTGAAGCTGGGTGCGCAGGTCGGAAAGCTTGCGATAGGCGGCAAACTCCTTTTCTCCGAGGTTTTTGCCAACGCTTTCCGCGCCACTGCCGGAGGCTGCGGCGAGAAAATCCGCTACGGCCTGGTTTGATGCCGCAAAGGCGCTCGCGATCCTGATGCCCTGGGAGCGAGGCCAGATCAGGTAGCCGAAAATGAGCACGATCGCCGCGCCGACCAGGGTGTCGTCAAGCCGTTGAAGGCCATAATGAAATGGCGCCGCGGGAACCGCGATCTCGATCATGAGCAGGACCACGGGGGTTAGCAGCACGACCTTCGCGGCATAGCTGCGCAGTGCCGCCAATGGCTGGAGAGCGGCAAGCACGGCGATGGCGGCGACCAGCCCGAGCCGGTCGGGGATCAGCTTGATCAGCGCCATCCCGATCAGCACGCCGATGACGGTGCCGATGCTGCGGTGGACGGCGCGTACGAACACCGATCCGAAATCGGGTTTCATGATGATGGCGACGGTGATCGGCACCCAATAGGCATGATCGCCGGAGACGAAGCGTCCGGCGATTTCCGCAATGCCGATGCAAAGCGCAAGCCGTAGCGCGGCGTCGATGACCTCGCGCCCGACGATAAGCTTGCGCAGGCCGGTCTGCAACGCGGCGCGCGAGAGATGCAGCACGTGGCGGCGGGTCGCATCGGCTGACCCGCGTTCGACAGTATTCGTTCGCCAGAGTGTATCGGAGAGCTGGCGGCACAGCCGGGCGAGTTCGCCATCGCCTTCCAGAGAGGGCTGGCGACCATTGGCCTCGTGCGCGTTTGCCACGGCGTCCAGCATGTCGGCCGCCGCCTGCCGGGCCTTGGGGTCGCGGTGCGCGCCGATGATCGCCATGGTCAGCTGATGGGCGAGCGACAGCATGTTGGCGCTGCGTGCCATGTCCCGCGTGCGGCCGGCGTCGTGGCTGCGCTTCTCGATCAGCATGTCATACGCGGCCTTGGTCTGGTCGGTCACGGCGCGGCGGGCGGTCTCGGCGGCGGTGCGGTCCCTGGCGCGGGCCAATTGGGCCAGCGCGCGGATGAGGTTTGCGCGCAATATGCGTTCGGGCCTGTCGTGGTCGGCAAGGGCGTCGATCGCGAGCATGGCCGTGACCAGGGCGGCACCCGCGACGAAACAGGCGCCGACCGCCCATGCCGGCATGCTGCCCGGTGTGCTGGCATGAACGATGGCGAGCACCAGCATGTAAAGCGCGCCGGTTGAAAACGCTGCGCCATAGCTGCTGATGATGCCGGAGGCGAGGCCGACGAGCACCAGAATGAGTAGGGTCATCGGGCCGTGACCGGCAATCACCGGTCCGATCAGGCATCCGATGGCGCCGATCGCGGTTGAGATCGCGATCATCCGGAATCGCTCGCGATAGGGGCCGAGCCGGGTCGTGACCTCGGTCAGGAACGCGCCGAGCGCGGCATAGAGAAACGGAGCGATGTCGCCGGAAAGAACGCCGGCGAGCAGCGGCAGGCCGGTGCCGAGCGAAATGCGCAGGCAATGGTGCCATGGCTTGTACGGCGTCATAAGCGCGAGCTTGCGATACCAACCGGCTTTGAAACCTTGCATAGGCAGTCTTCCTGTCCAACTCGCGGCGCGGGGCCTGGAGCGTTTCGCAGTCAGGTGGAAACGCCTGACGTCCGCGGAACTGCTCTCATGTCGCGGTTTCGGACATTTGGCCGCAACTTTCAAGCGGCGCGCGCCATACACAACCAGCGTTGATGGCACTGATCACTCCCGTTGCCCACCGGCAACACTGCCACGCAATCTCCACGTAATTGTCGATTGACGCTGGTCAAAATTCGGCGGCGGGCGTATAAGCGGCTCCGTTTTCAACGCCGGCAGAGGAGCGACCGCATGATGATTGTCAGCAGCACCGTGTTGCTCCGCGTCCCACCACGTCGGCTCGCGTGACCTTTCACACGCCTCTTATAATTCCTAGATAATCAATCCCAACTGTTGCGGCCCTTATCGTTTGGCCGCTGTTCCAGTCTCCGTCTCGTCCCGTGTCTGTGCGCCTGTGTGCCGCCGTTTTGGGCTCGAGGAGACCTATTGGAGTCCGATCATGTTTCGCTGGTTTGAAACCCGCCTGAATCCGTATCCTACGGAAGTGCCCGACACGCCGCCCAAGGGGCTGTTCCCCTTCCTGTGGCATTATTCCAAGCCGGCAGCGCCCTGGCTTATTCTGATGTCGGTGGTTGCGGCCACGGTCGCCTTTGCGGAAGTCTATCTGTTCCAGTTCCTCGGCGACATCGTCAACTGGCTGTCGACCGCCGACCGCGAGACCTTCCTCGCGGATGAGGGCTGGCATCTGTTCTTCATGGGCGCGCTGGTGCTTGTCGGGCTGCCGCTGCTGACCGCCTTCTCGTCGCTGCTGATCCATCAGGCGCTGATGCCCAACCTGCCGATGATCGGCCGCTGGCAGATGCACCGCTATGTCCTGCGCCATTCGATGAACTTCTATGCCAACGAGTTCGCCGGGCGGGTCTCGCAGAAGGTGATGCAGACCTCGCTTGCCGTTCGCGAAACGGTGATGAAGACGCTCGATATGTTCGTCTATGTGGTGAGCTATTTCGGGTCGATGATCTTCGTCGTCGCTGCGGCCGACGGACGTCTGGTGATTCCGCTTCTGGTATGGCTGGTGATCTACGGCATATTGCTGTGGTACTTCATTCCCAGGCTCAGAAGGATCTCGGCGGAGCAGGCCGATGCGCGTTCGCTGATGACGGGCCGCGTGGTCGACAGCTACACCAATATCGCAACGGTGAAGCTGTTTTCCCATGCGGGCCGCGAGGAGCAGTTCTCGAAGGAAGGCATGGACGGGTTTCTGGATACCGTTTACCGGCAGATGCGCCGGGTGACCCAGTTCCAGATCCTCGTCTATATCAACAACGCGATCGCTCTGTTCTCGGTTGCGGCACTTGCGATCCATTTCTGGATGCAGGACACGATCACCGTTGGCGCCATCGCCCTGACGCTCGGTCTGGTGATGCGCATCGGCGGCATGTCGCAGTGGATCATGTGGGAAGTGACCGGGCTTTTTGAAAACATCGGTACCGTCTATGACGGCATGGCGATGATGACCAAGAAGCACGAACTCACCGATGTCGAGAATGCTCCGGCCCTGACCGTCAAGAAAGGCGAGATCGTCTATGACAATATCTCCTTCCATTATGGCAAGAAGGGCGGCGTGATCGAAGGTCTGTCGCTCACGATCAAGCCGGGCGAAAAGGTCGGTCTCGTGGGCCGCTCCGGCGCGGGCAAGACCACGATGATGAACCTGCTGTTGCGCTTCTTCGATCTGGAGAGCGGGCGGATCACCATCGATGGCCAGGATGTGTCGAAGGTGGCGCAGGACAGCCTCAGGGAGAATATCGGCGTCGTGACGCAGGATACCTCGCTGCTGCACCGCTCGATCCGCGACAACATCGCCTATAGCCGCCCCGGCGCGAGCGACGAGCAGGTGATCGCGGCGGCCAAGCGCGCCAATGCCTGGGAGTTCATCCAGGGATTGAGCGACATGCACGGCCGGACCGGGCTCGAGGCGCATGTCGGCGAACGCGGCGTCAAGCTGTCCGGCGGCCAGCGTCAGCGCATCGCGATCGCGCGCGTGTTCCTGAAGGACGCGCCGATCCTGGTGCTGGACGAGGCGACCTCGGCGCTCGATTCGGAAGTCGAGGCCGCCATCCAGGAAAGCCTGTTCGGGCTGATGGAAGGCAAGACGGTGATCGCGATCGCCCACCGGCTGTCGACGCTGACCGAGATGGACCGTCTGGTCGTGCTCGACAAGGGCGAGATCGTCGAGGTGGGCACGCATGAGGAACTCGCCAACGGTCACGGCATCTATGCCGACCTGTGGCGCCGCCAGTCCGGCGGATTCCTCGGCGGTGACGAAGACCTCATTGCCGACACCGCCGCTGAATAAGATGAGCCGGGCCCGCTGAAAGGCGGGCCCGGTTCGCGTTGAATGGCATTTTCGCGAACGGCGAATCCCTGTAAGGCTCGATTATGATTTTCCGTCGCATTGTCCGCATCTTCGAAAACTGGATCGATCCGCTCGCCGACCGGCCTGTGGAGCAGCCGCCGGACACGCTGCTCGGATTCACCTGGTTCTATCTGCGGCAGGCGAAATGGCCGTTTTTTACCATGCTGGTGCTCGGCGGCGGCGCTGCGCTGATGGAGACGGCGTCGTTCTGGTTCATGGGTGTGCTGATCAACATTCTCGATGAAACCTCGCGCGAGGCCGGCTGGTCGGGCCTGATGGCGGCCCATGGCTGGGCGCTTATCGGCATGGCCTTTGCCATGATCGTGGTGCGCGTGACGCTTCTTTCGGCGTCGATGCTGGTCGAGGAGCAGACGATCACGCCGGGGTTCCAGAATCTGGTGCGCTGGCAGTCCTATCGATATGTGGCGCGCCAGTCGCTCACCTTCTTCCAGAACGATTTCGCCGGCCGGATCGTTACCAAGGTTTCGGCCGCCGGCCAGTCGATCGGTGACCTGATGTCCTCGCTCCTGCAGGTCGTCTGGTTCATGGCGATCTACACGATCTCGACCATGGCGCTGGTGGCGGCGCTGGACTGGCGGCTTGCGGCGCTGATCGCGCTGTGGATCGCGATATTCGCTATCCTGGCGCGGTATTTCGTGCCGCGCATCCGTCACAACGCCAAGGAACTGGCCGAGGTCAACTCGATGATGTCCGGCCGGCTGGTCGATTCGTTTTCCAATATCCTGACGCTGAAATTGTTCGGCAGCGACGAAGGCAATGACACCTATATCCGCCAGGGCTTCCTCCGGCTGATCGCCCAGATCCAGAAATTCACCCGCCTGATCACCGGGGTTCGGGCAGCGCTCAACCTGCTCTCCGGCGTGATGATCACCGCGATTGCGGCATTGTCCGTCCAGCTCTGGTTCACCAGTGATATTTCCTCCGGCGCGGTCGCCTTCACGCTCGGTCTCGCGCTGAGGCTCTCGATGCTGCTCGGGCGGCTGATGATGCAGCTCAACGGCATCATGCGCGCGATCGGCACGATCCAGAACTCCGCCGAAATGATCGCCCAGCCGATCGGGCTTGTCGACAGACCGGACGCGGCGGAACTGACGGTCAGTCATCCCGAAATCCGCTTCGAGAACGTGGCCTTCGGCTATGACGGCGCGGGTCCGGTGATCCGCAATCTGTCGCTCACGATCGGGGCCGGTGAGAAGGTCGGCATTGTCGGGCGGTCGGGGGCCGGCAAGTCGACGCTGGTGAATCTCCTGCTCAGGTTTTACGACGTCGACGGCGGCCGGATCCTGATTGACGGCCAGAACATTGCCGATGTCACGCAGGAAAGCCTGCGCGCCCATATTGGCATGGTGACGCAGGATACCGGCCTTTTGCACCGCGCCATCCGCGACAATATCCGCTTCGGCAGCCAGGACGCCGATGACGACAGGCTGTGGGAGGCGGCGGAGCGGGCCGAGGCAGACAGCTTCATCGCCGATCTTTCCGATCTGCGCGGCCGCAAGGGGCTCGATGCCCATGTCGGCGAGCGCGGCGTGAAGCTTTCGGGCGGCCAGCGCCAGCGCATCGCGATTTCCCGCGTGATGCTGAAGAATGCGCCGATCCTGGTGCTCGACGAGGCCACATCGGCGCTTGATTCGGAAGTGGAGGCGGCGATCCAGTCCAATCTGATGAAGCTGATGGAGGGCAAGACCGTGCTGGCGATCGCCCACCGGTTGTCGACGATCGCGGCCCTCGACCGGCTGATCGTGATGGACAAGGGCCGCATCGTCGAACAGGGAACCCATGGCGAACTGATCGAGAAGAAAGGGCTTTACGCCTCGCTGTGGGAGCGGCAGTCCGGCGGCTTTCTGCCGTCATTCGATACGGAAGAGTGATGCTTCGGGGCGCGTCGGTCGCGTCTTTGCCGCTCGCATTTTGGGGACGCGCGAAGGCTTGGCCTTTTGCTTGTGATTGAAATCCGTCAAACACTGGACATCGTTGATGAACATGCATAAAACTTGGCGGATCAAATGGACGCTGCCACGCGCCTTCGCGGGTAGACATGCGGAGGAAGGACGGTCCTCGGTGGCAGCGGCATCAGCTATGGAGGGACAGCGGTGCAAGACGAGATTGTTTCGACGGATCATTCCGGCGAACCGACCCGGCGCGATTTTCTTTATCTGACTACCGGAATGGCCGCAGCCGTCGGGGCCGCGGCGGTCGCCTGGCCGTTTATCGACCAGATGCGACCCGACGCGTCGACCCTTGCGCTATCGACAGTGGAAGTGGATGTATCGAGCCTCGAACCCGGCATGTCGCTGACGGTGAAGTGGCGCGGCAAGCCGGTTTTCATCCGCAATCGCACGGAACAGGAAATCGAGGAGGCCAAGGCCGTCCCGCTTTCCGACCTGAAGGATCCGGAAGCGCGCAACGAGAACCTGCCCTCAGGCTCGCCCGCGACCGACCTCGATCGCTCGGCCGGAGAAACCAAGGAAAACTGGATCGTGATGATCGGTTCCTGCACCCATCTCGGCTGCATACCGCTCGGCCAGGCCGGTGACTTCGGCGGATGGTTCTGTCCCTGTCATGGCTCGCATTACGATACGGCCGGCCGTATCCGTAAGGGGCCTGCGCCGCAGAACCTCGCCATTCCGCTATACGAATTTACGGCCGATACCGTGATCACGATCGGTTGAGGGGGAGAGACTGTTTCATGAGTGGACACTCAAGCTATGTGCCGTCGAACGGCGTGTCGAAATGGGTGGATTCGCGTCTGCCGCTGCCCCGCATGCTTTACGACAGCTTCGTCACCTACCCGGTGCCGCGTAATCTGAACTACGCCTACACGTTCGGCGCCATGCTGTCGGTGATGCTGATCGTGCAGATCGCCACCGGCGTGGTGCTGGCCATGCACTATACCGCCTCCACCGGCGCCGCCTTCCTCTCCGTCGAGAAGATCATGCGCGACGTCAACTACGGCTGGCTGCTGCGCTACATGCATGCCAATGGCGCGTCGTTCTTCTTCATCGCCGTTTACCTGCACATCGCCCGCGGGCTTTATTACGGCTCCTACAAGGCGCCGCGCGAAATCCTCTGGATGCTCGGCGTGGTGATCTACCTGTTGATGATGGCAACCGGCTTCATGGGCTATGTTTTGCCCTGGGGGCAGATGTCGTTCTGGGGCGCCACCGTCATCACCGGCTTCTTCACCGCCTTCCCGCTGATCGGCGACTGGGTGCAGCAACTCCTCCTCGGCGGTTTTGCCGTTGGCGAGCCAACGCTGCAGCGTTTCTTCGCGCTGCACTACCTGTTGCCGTTCATGATCGCCGGCGTCGTGATCCTGCATATCTGGGCGCTGCACGTGACCGGGCAGACCAACCCGACCGGGATCGAGGTCAAGCAGAAGAGCGACACCGTCGCCTTCACGCCCTATGCGACCGTCAAGGATGCACTCGGCGTGACCGTGTTCCTGATCGTCTATGCCTGGTTCATCTTCTACATGCCGAACTTCCTCGGGCATCCGGACAACTACATTCCGGCCGACTCGATGAAGACGCCGTCGCATATCGTTCCGGAATGGTACTACCTTCCGTTCTACGCCATGCTGCGCGCCATCACCTTCAATGTCGGTCCGATCGACTCCAAGCTCGGCGGCGTTCTGGTGATGTTCGGTTCGATCCTGATCCTTTTCTTCCTGCCCTGGCTGGATACGTCCAAGGTGCGTTCTGCTGCCTACCGTCCGTGGTACAAGCTGTTCTTCTGGTTGTTCGTCGCCAACGCGATCATGCTCGGCTGGCTCGGCTCGCAGGCGGCCGAAGGCATATTCGTGGTGCTGTCGCAGCTCGGCACGCTCTATTATTTCGGGTTCTTCCTCGTCATCATGCCGGTTCTGGGGCTTATCGAGAAGCCGACCAGGATACCGAATTCCATCACCGAGGCGGTGCTTGAAAAGGAAGCCGCCCGGAAAAAGCCAGCCGGTTCCGGCGTGTGAAGGGCGGGGGAAATATCATGAAGAAACTTGTTACCCGCATCCTGTTCGCAGCGCTGATGACGCCCGTCTGTCTGACGGGCGCCATGGCGGCCGAGGAGGAGGGACACGAAGGCGGCACGCCGCATTATCCGCTGAAGCATCCGCACAACATGGAATGGAGCTTCTCCGGCCCGCTCGGCACCTATGACCGCGCCCAGCTTCAGCGCGGGCTGAAGGTCTACAAGGAAGTGTGCTCGGCCTGTCACTCGATGGACCTCGTGGCCTTCCGCACGCTGACCGATCTCGGCTATTCGGAAGATCAGGTGAAGACCTTCGCGGCCGAATACGAGATCGAGGCCGGTCCGGACAATGACGGCAACATGTATATGCGGCCGGGCATCCCGTCGGACTATTTCCCGGCGCCGTTTGCCAATGCCGAACAGGCCGCCGCCTCCAACAATGGCGCTGCCCCGCCCGATCTGTCGCTGATGGCGAAGGCGCGCGGCATCACCCGCGGTTTTCCGACCTTCGTGTTCGATATGTTCACGCAGTATCAGGAAGGCGGACCGGACTATATCTATTCGCTGCTGACCGGCTATGAAGAGCCGCCGGAAGGCGTCGAGGTTCCGGCGGGCGGCCATTACAACCCGTATTTCGCCAATGCCGCGGCTCTGGCGATGGCCCCGCCGCTTTCCGATGGGATCGTCACCTATGAGGACGGCTCGCCGGAAACGCTCGATCAGTATGCCAAGGATATATCGGCATTCCTGATGTGGACGGCGGAGCCCAAGCTCGAGGCGCGCAAGCAGACCGGTCTTACGGTCATGGTCTTTCTTGTGATCCTGACGGTTCTGGTCTACCTGACGAAGAAATCGATCTACGCGCGCAAGCCGCATTGATTTCTCGACGTTTTGCATAAGCAGGAAAAGGCGGCGGCAGCCGCCTTTTTAATGTGTTCGGTCTGGCACGACGAAAGGACCTTTGACAATGAATTCGAACCCCGAACTGGCCGCCGCGATCCGTTCGATCCCGGATTATCCCAAGCCCGGCATCATCTTTCGCGATATCACGACCCTGCTGGGCGATGCCCGCGCCTTTCGCCGGGCCGTGGATGAGCTGGTGCAGCCCTATGTCGGGATGAAGATCGACAAGATCGCGGGCATCGAGGCGCGCGGTTTCATTCTGGGCGGCGCGCTGGCGCACCAGCTATCCGCCGGTTTCGTGCCGATCCGCAAGAAGGGCAAGCTGCCCGACAAGACCGTCTCCATGGCCTATCAGCTCGAATATGGCGAGGACACGATGGAGATGCATGTCGACGCCATCCGGCCTGGCGAGAAGGTAATTCTGTGCGACGACCTGATCGCCACCGGCGGCACCGCCGAAGGCGCGGTCAAGCTGCTGCGCCAGATGGGCGCCGAGATCGTCTCCGCCTGCTTCATCATCGACCTGAAGGACCTTCCGGGCCGCAAGAAGCTCGAGGCGATGGATGTCGAGGTGCGCTCGCTGGTGGAGTATGAGGGGCACTGAGACGGTCTAAGCCTGCTGTCTTCGTGACCCGACCTTTCACGACGGGCGTCACCCAGTAAAAATTGGCAGCGCGACGCGGCCTCAGGCCGCTTTCGCCAGCGCGTCGTTGATATCGTCCTGGATATCCTCCGGCTTTTCGGTCGGGGCATAGCGCTTGATCGGTTCGCCGTCGCGGCCGATCAGGAATTTGGTGAAATTCCATTTGATCATGCCGGAGCCAAGAAGGCCGGGGCGTTCCTTCTTCAGATATTTGAACAGCGGATGGGCATCGTCGCCATTCACATCGACCTTGGCGAACATCGGGAAGTCGATGTCGAACTGGGTCTTGCAGAATTCGGCGATCTCATCTTCCGCGCCAGGCTCCTGACCGCCGAACTGGTTGCACGGAAAACCGAGCACCGCGAAGGCCTGATCCTTGTATTTCCTGTGCAACATCTCCAGCCCTTCATATTGCGGCGTGAACCCGCATTTGCTGGCTGTGTTGACGATCAGTAGCACATGGCCCCTGAAATCGGCAAGGCTCACGTCCTCGCCGGTTATGCTCTTCGCGGTAAAATCATAAACGCTCATGTCCGTCCCCCGGATGCTCACTGGATGACTGCAATGTGGCGCAGGGGAGGGGCGACTTCAAGCGCCGCTATTGTAGAGTGTACATAATTCGTGTACACATAACTTGGATCAAATCCGGGGGACTGGGTTGGAATTCGAGTGGGATGAGAGCAAGCGGCTGCGGGTGATCGACGAGCGGGGGATTGATCTGCTCCATGCCGCACTTATTTTTGAAGGCTGGGTGCTAACCCGCATTGATGACCGTCAGGATTACGGCGAAACCCGCGAGATTTCCCTTGGGATGGTGGACGGCGAATGTTTCGTTGTGGTGCATACAGAGCGCCGTGGCATTTGCCGCCTGATTACAGCCTGGAAAGGAGGCCGAGATGAACGGGCCATCTATGAAGCGAGCATCGCTCGCCGAACTCAGGGCGAGGAAGGATAGAGGTGAACTCGCAAACCGCGCCGACGCAGTCGAGGGCGAGAGCCTTGGCGCCGATTTCTGGAAGAAAGCCAAGGTCAAAGCGCCGGCCACAAAGAGGTCGGTCCACCTCAAACTTGATCCGGATGTCTTCCAGTTTTTTTACGAGCAGGCGGATGGCAAGGGCCATTTGACGCAGATGCAGGCCGTGTTGAGGGCCTATGCCGAGGCGCACCGCCGCTGACTGTCGCAAGCCAGCCGCAGCGGTCGCGACATTCTAGAGCATTTCCGGTGAAAGCCGGAAATGCTCTATCTGTTTGTTTTATGCGCGTCCGGACGGAAAATCGGTATCCACTTTTCCTGGACGCGCTCAGGTATTAAACCGGAAGTGGATCACGTCGCCGTCGGCGACGACATATTCCTTGCCTTCGTCGCGAGCCTTGCCCGCTTCCTTGGCGCCGGTTTCGCCGTTGAAGGCGATGTAGTCGTCATAGGCGATGGTGTGGGCGCGGATGAAGCCGCGTTCGAAATCGGTGTGGATCACGCCGGCGGCCGCCGGGGCCTTGGTGCCGCGGCGGATGGTCCAGGCGCGGGTTTCCTTCGGCCCGACGGTGAAATAGGTGATCAGGTCAAGCAGCTTGTAGCCGGCGCGGATCAGCCGGTCGAGGCCGGGCTCCTCAAGGCCCATTTCAGAGAGGAACATCTCGGCTTCTTCTGCCTCGAGCTGGGCCACCTCGGCCTCGATCGCCGCCGAGATGATCACGGTTTCGGCTGCCTGGCCGGCCGCCATTTCGGCGACGGCCTTGGTGTGCTCATTGCCGTTCGCGGCATCGCCCTCGGCGACATTGCAGACGTAAAGCACCGGCTTGGAGGTCAGAAGGTTGAGCGCCTTCAGGATCTTCAGGTCCTCGGGGTCAAGGGTCGCGAGAAGGCTGCGCACCGGCTTGCCGTCCTGCAAAAGCTTCAGCGAGGCTTCCATCACCGGCAGCACGGCCAGCGCCTCCTTGTCCTTGCCGGTCGCGCGCTTGCGGGTCTGGTCGGCGCGCCGTTCCAGGCTTTCGAGGTCGGCGAGCATCAGCTCGGTCTCGATGGTTTCGGCATCGGCCACCGGGTCGATCCTGCCCTCGACATGGGTGATGTCGTCATCCTCGAAACAGCGCAGCACGTGGACCACGGCGTCGACCTCGCGGATATTGGCGAGGAACTGGTTGCCGAGCCCTTCGCCCTTTGAGGCGCCGCGCACCAGGCCGGCAATGTCGACGAAGGAGATGCGGGTCGGGATGATTTCCTTGGAGCCAGCGATTTTCGCCAGCGCGGCCATGCGCTCGTCGGGCACGGCGACTTCGCCGGTATTGGGCTCGATCGTGCAGAACGGGTAATTGGCGGCCTGCGCCGCGGCGGTCTTCGTCAGCGCGTTGAAAAGGGTCGATTTGCCGACATTGGGCAGGCCGACAATTCCGCATTTGAAACCCATGGAAATATCCTGTTTCGTGAATTCGCTTCTGGCCTGTGGCTATGGGCGATCTAGGCCGCCAAGGTCAAGGCTCGATCGACGAAACCGGGCTTTTCTCGCCCCGGCCCTTGCGAAAATGCCGCTGAAAGCGCAAAATAGGCACATCGTCGGGTGCCGCGATGAATGGCCGCCGCCGGCAACACAATCCTCATCAGTGACCAAATCAGAGAGCAAGCGCGTGAGCGATACGGGCGCCGATACCAAACGCAAGACCAAAACCGTCCCGAAGGTTGAAAAGCCGCGGCTCTACAAGGTCATTCTCGTCAACGATGACTATACGCCGCGCGAATTCGTGCTGGTGGTGCTGAAGGCGGTTTTCCGCATGAGCGAGGATCAGGGCTACAAGGTCATGATCACCGCCCACCAGAAAGGCAGTTGCGTCGTCGCCGTCTACACCCGCGATATCGCCGAGACCAAGGCGAAGGAAGCGGTTGATCTTGCCAAGGAAATCGGCTTTCCGCTGATGTTCAAGACCGAGCCTGAAGAGTAGGCCGGTTCAGTCCTTCTTCGGGCCGAGCAGCTTTTTCAGCATATCGGCCATCGGGCCGCGTTCCGGCACGGCCTGTTGGCCGCGTTGACGGGCCTTGTGGATATGTGACTGGCCCTTGCGGGCGGGTGCGGCTTTCGGTTCCGGTTTTGCGGGCGCAGCACCGCCGGAAAGGGCAAGCTTGTTCATCAGCTTTGAATCCTCGCCGCGCACCAGAAGATCGGCATTTTCCGCGAGTGCCGAGAGCAGCGGCTCCAGCCATTCGGAATCAGCCTTGGCGAAATCGCCCAGAACATGGCCGTGGACGCGTTCCTTGCTGCCGGGATGGCCGATGCCCAGCCGCAGGCGGCGATAGTCATTGCCGCAATGCGCGTCGATCGACTTGATGCCGTTATGGCCGCCTGAGCCGCCGCCGGTCTTGATCCGGGCCTTGCCCGGCATCAGGTCCAGTTCGTCGTAGATCACGATCAGATCAGCCGGCGTCAGCTTGTAGAAGCGCATGGCCTCGCCCACGCTTTCGCCGGAAAGGTTCATGAAGGTCTGGGGCTTGATGATCAGCACCTTCTCGCCGGCAAGGCTGCCTTCGGCGATCAGCCCCTTGAACTTCTTCGACCAGGGCGAGAAGCCGTTCTTTTCGGCGATCGCATCGGCGGCCATGAAGCCGATATTGTGGCGATTGCCTTCATATTGGCTGCCCGGATTGCCGAGGCCCGCGATGATGAGCATGGGACTGTCCTGTCGTGAAAACCGGTTCTCAACAACCGGTTTTCGTCGCCGGTGTCAACCGCTGGAAAGCTTTGCGATGGTAGCGGCAAGAGAGAGCGGTCGGGAATAGAGATAGCCCTGGCCGTATTGAGCGCCGATGGCGTGAACTTGTCGCGCCTGTTCCCCGTTCTCGACGCCTTCCGCCACCATCTGGCAGCCCATATTGAGCGAAATGGCGGCGATCCCCTCGATCAGGCGTCGCGACCGGCTGGCGACGGCGGCGTCGTGATCGGTGAGGTTACGGGTGAACGACTGGTCGATCTTGATCACGTCCACCTGCAGGCGCGAGAGATAGGAGAGTGACGAATAGCCGGTGCCGAAGTCATCAAGCGCCAGTCGGCAACCCATCAATCGCAGCTTCTGCAGGCTCGCGCGGATCCGCTCGCTGTCTTCCAGAAACACCGCCTCGGTGATCTCGACGGTCAGGCGTGCCGGATCGATGCTGAAGGCGTCGAGCTTCTCGGCCATGAAATCGATCATGTCGGGGGTGAGCTGCACCGGTGAGAGGTTCACGGCGAGATAAAGCGCATCATTGCGCAACGCCCTGCTGATCTGCCGGAAACCCGCAAGCGTTTTTGCAAAGAACTGGCGTCCGGCCGGAACGATCTGCTCGGTCTCCTCAGCGATCGCGATGAATTCGCCGGGCATGATCACGCCCTTTTCGGGGTGGTTTATCCTGATCAGCGCCTCGAAGCCGATCGTTGCTCCGCCGGCGAAGCTGATGATGGGCTGGAAGTGCGGCTCGAACAGGTTCTCCTCGATACCCCTTTGCAGATGCGCCTCGGTTTCCGCGCGCCTTCTGGCGTTGGCGAACATTTCCGGCTCGAACCACAGCGTTCCGTGGCGGCCGGCGTTCTTCTGAACCGAAACCGCGATTGTGGCAAGCCGCAGCAGATCCGTGCCATCGGTGGCGTGGTCCGGCGCGCAGGCGATGCCGGTGCTGACATTGGTCGTGATCGAGGCCGTCTTCACGATGAAGGGCAGATAGATCGCATCCTGGATGGCGCTGGCGAGCGCCTCGGCCCGCGCCTTGGCATCTGGACCGGCAAGCACGAAGGCGAATTCATCGCCCCCTAGGCGCGCGGCGGCGGTCATTTCATCCAGTGCCGGGGTCAGCCGCTTGACGAAACCGCGCAAGACCTCCTCTCCGGTGCGGAACCCGTGGTGGTCGACAATGGTCTTGAAACGGTCGAAATCGACCAGAACACAGATCACGTCCCGGTCGGGGTTTGCCAGCAGGCGATCCAGAGCCCGCTCGAACCCCATCCTGTTCAAAAGCCCGGTCAGGGGATCGGTGAGAAGCGGCGTGTGCGCATCCGCGCTGCCCGATATCTCGGGGAGCTCCCGGATGACGGCGAGTATGAAATTGTCGCCATCGGGCGTGGAGACGGGAACGGCGGAAAACCAGATATCGATGCTGCTGCCATCGGCGCGCAGATATTTCAGCGTGCCCGCCTGCGACAGTCCCGAAGATCGCATCCGCTCCAGCCGGTCGGCCACCATGCGGCGGTCGGGGTCGGCGATGAACTCGGTCATGTGAACGTTCAAGACCTTCTCGCGCCGGTATCCGCCCGCGGTCAGCCAGCCATGGCTGGCGTCTACGATCTGGCCGGTGACCGAAATCAGAACGACCATTTCGCTTTCGCTTTCGAACAATTCGCCGAAAGCGGTGGTGGCCGGCAGCGACTTGCGTTCCGACAAGGCAAAACTGCGCGAGAACCTGTTCAGCTTCGCCCGCCGCCGCCGCCGCCGCATGCGGCCTTCAAGCAATTCGCGTTTGAAGGCGCTGTCCGCCAGGGCCGGCGGCGCCCGCCAGACGAGCAGGGCCAGCGCCACCGCCGCGAACAGGCAGATGCCGCGCAGGATCCAGGTGCTCCAGAATGTGGGGTCGGCAAAATAGAACGACAATTGCCCTGTTCCGCCTGCCTGGCGCGTAAAGTCGACCGGCTGGGCGTAGGCGAGCAGGTTCCGCTCCTGACGACGCGTCAGGTTTTCATCTCTCACGATCAGCTCAAGCAGGCCGGTTCGGCTGGTGATTTCAAGCTTTCTGATGACGGATGTATTCACAAGCGCTGTGGCGATCTCGTGAATGGAGCGGCTGTCGGCGGCCCTGATCGCCGGCGCTACCGAGCTTGCCAGGTCGGCAATGTAATCCCTCGCTTCAACCCGCCGCTTCTCCGCGACCCAAAGTCCGAGAAGTGCGGTCAGCATCATCGTGGAGGCAAGCGCTATCCCGCATGAAAGCGCTATCATATTCGTTCTGCTCAACTGACGGCGTAACACAGAGCGCGCTCCTGCCTGACGCATTGATTGCTGATCCCAAGGGGAGATGTGCCGATATCCAAAGGCTTGAAACACGCTTTCCCGGCGGGGCAAGGCGCAGCCGACAGACTTAAAACACTGATATTAAACGCTTTGGCAACAGGGTTGGCAAGTGTATTTTAGTCGGCGCTTACAATAAAAGACCGCGAGCTTTCGCCCGCGGTCCCTGATTGCCTGTCCTGGACGGGATCAATTCTCGTCGGAATTGTCGTCGTCAGACTGTGCGGTCGCTTCAACCTCATCGGCCTCGGGCGCTTCTTCGTCGTCGGACTTGAGGCCGGCCGGCGCTGCGATGGTGGCGATGGTGAAGTCGCGGTCGGTGATGACCGGCGTCACGTTCTTCGGCAGGTCGACCGACGAAATGTGGATGCTGTCGCCGAGCTGGGCCGAACCGAGATCGACCGTGATGCTGTCGGGGATGGCGTTCGCCGGGCAGTGGAACTCGACTTCGTGACGCACGATGTTGAGCACGCCGCCCTTCTTGATGCCGGGGCAGGTTTCATCATTGATGAAGTGAACCGGAACGGCGACGGTCACGATGCTCTTTTCCGAAATGCGCAGGAAATCGACATGCATGACGAAATCGCGGACGGGATCGAGCTGATAGTCCTTCGGCAGGACCATGTACTTGTCCTTGCCGACTTCGACGTTGAAGGTGGTCGTCATGAAACCACCGCCGAAGATAAGCTTCGTGATCTCGTTGCGCGAGATCGAAATTGAAACCGGGGGCTGTTTGTCGCCGTAGATTACGGCCGGTACCATGCCATTGCGACGCAGTTCCCGGGCGGACCCCTTACCGACCCGTTCGCGCGCTTCGGCCGTGAGCACAGAGTTGGTGTTGCTCATAGCAATTCCTTTCGGTTGTGTGCGGAGCGTTTTGCGGCGATATCTGAAAGCCGCAAAGCGGAGCGCCGTTGCCGGCACTCATTCGCGCTGCCTCCAAGGGTGTCTGCGCGAACGCAGTGCCTATATCCGACACGGTCCCAAAAGGCAAGCGCCGTGCCGGTTTGATCGCCGGGCCGAATCTAGCGCCGCCCCGGCCTTCCGCCGCGCATCGGGCGGCCGCGCTTCGACTTGTGGAAGGAGCGGGTCGCCGTCGGCAGTTTCTTGCCCGAGCTCAGCATCTCGAATCTGAGCGCGCCGGCCAGCGGAATGGCTTCCACGAGCTGCACCTCGACATCATCGCCGAGCTGATAGCCGAGCCCGGTCTTTTCGCCGACCAGCGCCTGACGCACCTCGTCATGGACGAAATAGTCGCTACCAAGCGTAGAAACGGGGACAAAGCCGTCGGCGCCATATTCCGGCAGGGCGATGAACAGGCCGGAGCGGGTGACGCCGGCCACGCGGCCATCGAAACTCTCGCCGATGCGACCCGCCAGATGATGCGCGATCAGCCGGTCCACGGTCTCGCGCTCGGCGGCCATGGCGCGGCGCTCGAAGGTCGAAATCTCGGCGGCGATGTCGTCGAGCTGCGC
>NZ_DEPM01000165.1:0-8905 GCF_002358775.1 Martelella sp. UBA3392 | reverse complement strand
AGGTCGGCATAGCGGCGGATCGGCGAGGTGAAGTGGGCGTACTTCATCAGGTTCAGCCCGAAATGCCCGATATTTTCCGGTGAGTAGACCGCCTGGCTTTGCGAGCGCAGCACCATCTGGTTGACGATGTCCTTATGCGGGCTGTCCTCGGCCTTCGACAGGATGCCGTTGAACGAGTTGGCGCGCAGATTGCCGCCCTTTGCCAACGGAATGGAAAGCGTCGCCAGAAATTCGCGCAGCGTCTCCTGCTTGGCAAGCGAGGGCGCGTCATGGGTGCGGTAGATCAGCGCCTGGCGCTTCTGCTCCAGCGTTTCGGCCGCGGCGACATTCGCCTGGATCATCATCTCCTCGATCAGCCTGTGGGCGTCGAGGCGAGGGGGCACGATCACCCTGTCGACCGTGCCGTCATCCTTCAGCAGGATGCGGCGCTCCGGCATGTCGAGTTCCAGCGGCTGACGGCGATCGCGGCCGATCGTCATCGTTTTGTAGGCGGCCCAGAGCGGCTTCAGCACCGGTTCCAGAAGCGGGCCGGTCTTGTCGTCCGTGCGGCCGTCGATGGCGGCCTGAGCCTGCTGGTAGGACAGTTTCGCCGCGCTCTTCATCATGATGCGGTGGAAGGTGTGGGAGGCCTTGCGGCCTTCCTTGGAAAACACCATGCGCACGGCAAGCGCCGGCCGGTCCTCGCCCTCGCGCAGCGAGCAGAGATCGTTGGAAATCCGCTCGGGTAGCATCGGCACGACACGGTCCGGGAAATAGACCGAATTGCCGCGCTTCAGCGCCTCGCGGTCGAGCGCCGATTTCGGGCGGACATAGTAAGAGACGTCGGCGATCGCGATGGTGACGATCACGCCGCCCTCGTTTTCCGGCCTTGTGTCCGGCTCGGCGAAGACCGCGTCGTCATGGTCCTTGGCGTCAGCCGGATCGATGGTGACGAGCGGCAGGTCGCGCCAGTCCTCGCGGTGCGACATGGTGGCGGGCTTCGCCGCATCCGCCGCGTCGAGCACTTCCTTCGGAAAGATATGCGGAATGCCGTGGGCGTGGATCGCGATCATCGAGACCGCCTTTTCCGAGGCGAGCGAGCCGACGACGGAGAGCACGGAGCCGCGCGCCAGGCCGAAACGGCCGGAACGCTGGACATCGACTTCCACGAGGTCGCCATCCTTCGCGCCGGCAAGGTCGGCAATCTCGACCTCGTCGTTTCGCCGGTCGATCGGCATCAGCCGGGCCGCGCCGTTATCGAGCATGCGGACCACGCCGAGCGCCGCCGTGCGGCGCTTGTCGATGACCTTGATGACGCGGGCGGTATAGGCCGGGCCGGTTTCGGATTTCGAAGGGAAGATCTTGGCGAGCACACGGTCGCCGATTCCGGCGGAGGCAGGCTTGCGCTTGCCGTTCTTGCCGCCGCCCTGCTGGCGGATCAGCACGGCGGGGGCCGCGCCTTCCTCGACCGGCCATTCGGCCGGCCGGCCGATCAGTTCGCCGTCCTTGTCGCGGGTGGTGATGTCGAGCACGGTGACCGGGGGCAGGGCGCCAGGCCGCATCAGGCTCTTGCGCTTCTTCTGCAGCAGGCCCTCGTCCTCCAGCTCGCGCAGCATCGCCTTCAGCACCACGCGGTCATCGCCCTTGATCCCGAACGCCTTGGCGATTTCGCGCTTGGAGGCGCGATCGGGATTGTCGGCGATGAACTTCAACAGAACATCGCGCGGCGGGACTTCGCCGTGAATGATCTCATCCGGTTTGCGGGACCGGGAGGCGGTCGGTTTTGCGCTCAACTGTCGCTCTTTTCAGCCTCGGCCGTCTTCTTAGAACTGGCCGTTTTCTTTGTCGCCGTCTTGGATTTCGCGGTCGTTTTTTTCGTCGTGGTCTTCTTGGCGGCGGCCTTCTTCGCCGGCTTCTTCAAGCCGGCCTTTTCAGCGCGCGCGGCCAAAAGCGGAACCGCCTCTTCCATGGTGATCGATTGCGGATCCTTGCCCTTGGGGATGGTGGCGTTGATCTTGCCCCATTTGACATAAGGCCCGTAGCGGCCTTCATTGACGGTCACTTCGCCGCCGCCATCGGGGTGGTCGCCAAGTGATTTCAATGCCTTTGCCGTTGCTCCCCGGCGTCCGCCATTGGCCTTTTTGTCGGCAATGGCGGCAACTGCGCGGTTAACGCCGACCTCGAAGACCTCGTCGATGCTTTCGAGATTGGCATAGGTGCCGTCGTGCAAAACGAACGGACCGTAGCGGCCGAGGCCGGCCGTAATCATCTTGCCGTCTTCGGGATGCGGTCCGACATCACGCGGCAGCGCCAGCAGCCGGAGCGCCTTTTCCAGGTCGATATCCTCGGGCTTCCAGCCCTTCGGCAGAGAGGAGCGTTTGGCCTCCTTGCCGTCGCCGCGCTGAACATAGGGGCCGAAACGGCCGGAGCGCAGGGTGACGACCTCGCCCGTTTCAGGGTCGGCGCCAAGCTCGTTGGGCTCGTTCGGATTGATGCCGCCGTTTGCGGCCTCCGCGTCGCCGGAAAGCTGGCGGGTGAAGTTACATTCCGGATAGTTCGAGCAGCCGACGAAAGCGCCGTATTTGCCGAGCTTCAGCGAAAGCTGCCCCGTGCCGCAGGCCTGGCACTGGCGCGGATCGCCGCCATCCTCGCGCTTGGGGAAGACCAGCGGCGCCAGCGCCTCGTTCAGCGCGTCCAGAACATTGGTGACGCGCAGTTCCTTGGTGCCCTCGACCTGGGCATAGAAATCCTTCCAGAAATCGCGCAGCACCTGCTTCCACTCGAGCGAGCCGTCGGAAATCTTGTCGAGCTTTTCCTCAAGCTCAGCCGTGAAGTCATACTCGACATAGCGGTTGAAGAAGTTCTCCAGGAAGGCCGTCACCAGCCGGCCCTTGGGCTCCGGCGTCAGCTTGCGGCCCTCGATCGTGACATATTCACGGTCGCGCAGCGTAGCCAGCGTGGAGGCATAGGTCGAAGGGCGGCCGATGCCGAGCTCTTCCAGCCGCTTGATCAGCGAGGCTTCCGAATAGCGCGGCGGCGGCTCGGTGAAATGCTGGGTGGCGCGGATCTTTTCTTTGTCGACGTTTTCGCCCTTGTTGATTTCGGGCAGACGACCGTCATCGTCATCCTCGTCGGATGGCGTCTTTTCCTCGCGATTGTCTGCATAGGCGGCCAGGAAGCCGTCAAACTTCACGACGGTGCCGACGGCGCGCAGCCCGGCGCTCTCGCCGCCCTTGGCCGCGGTAATCTCCGCGGTGGTACGCTCCATCTCGGCCGATGCCATCTGGCTCGCGATACCGCGCTTCCAGACGAGGTCGTAGAGCCGGAACTGGTCGGAATCGAGGTACTTTTTCACCGATTGCGGCGTGCGGGTGAAATCGGTCGGCCGGATCGCCTCATGGGCCTCCTGGGCGTTCTTCGCCTTCACCGAATAGTGTCGGGCGCTCTCGGGCAGGTAGCGGGCGCCGAACTGGTCGCCAATCGCATCGCGCGCCGCCGTCACGGCTTCCGGGGCCATGGAGACGCCGTCGGTACGCATATAGGTGATGAGACCCGCCGTCTCGCCGCCGACCGCGATGCCTTCGTAAAGCCGCTGCGCCACCTGCATGGTGCGCGAGGCGGAAAAGCCGAGGCGGGACGAGGCGGCCTGCTGCAGGGTAGAGGTGGTAAAGGGCGGGCCGGGATTGCGGCGAACCGGCTTCGCCTCGACGCTCGCCACCGAATAGGTCGCACCTTCGAGCAGGTCGCGGATGCGGAAGGCCTGTTCCTGGTTCTTCACCGAATTCTTCTGGACGCGCTTGCCGTCGGCCTGCACCAGCCGGGCTTCAAAGGCATCGCCGCGCACGGTTTTCAGATCGGCGACGATGTTCCAGTATTCTTCGGGAACGAAACGTTCGATTTCGTTTTCACGGTCGCAGACGAGGCGTAGCGCCACGGATTGCACGCGGCCGGCAGACCGCGCGCCCGGCAGCTTGCGCCACAGAACCGGCGACAGGTTGAAGCCGACCAGATAATCGAGCGCGCGCCGGGCGAGATAGGCGTTCACCAGCGCTTCGTCGATGTCGCGCGGATTGGCCATGGCGTCGAGCACGGCCTTCTTGGTGATGGCGTTGAAGACCACGCGCTTGACCGGCTTGTCCTTCAGCAGCTTCTTCTTGTTCAGGAGGTCGAGAACGTGCCAGGAAATGGCTTCGCCTTCCCTGTCCGGGTCGGTCGCGAGGATCAGGCCGTCGGCGTTCTTCATCGCGTCGGCAATATCCTTGACCCGCTTGGCCGAGGCCGTGTCGACCTTCCACGACATCGCGAAATCATCATCGGGCAGGACCGATCCATCCTTTGCGGGCAGATCACGCACATGGCCGAAGGAGGCGAGAACCTTGTAGTCCTTGCCGAGATATTTGTTGATCGTCTTGGCCTTCGCGGGCGACTCTACAACAACAACGTCCATGTAATTCGTATCCTGGGTCTGCGTCGGACTTTGTTCGACGCCCGCATCTTCGCGGCAAATTGTCGGTCGCGCGCTCTACCGTGCCCGCCGGCTTGGCGGCCGCGAGGCGCATCCAGGCAGATGGCGGATATGACGGGCCTCGCGCTTATGGGAGAACGCTACAGAGGCGTCCCCCTGATGGCAACCGTCGCTTCCGCTTCTACCAATTTCGCCGGGAGATCAAGCAGAATAGACATTTTTGGGCTGTTTAAAGCTGCATTTACTGTTCCGGCCGGTCGCTCACGAGATGGACAGAGACAGCGGCCGGGTCAAGCCCTTGAAGCTATTTTTGCATGACTACACGCTAATACAACCTAAAGAGAATACTAATTGTAATTGCAATCCTGACCTTTGCCGGTATTGTTTAGCCGGATGAGTAGAGTACGGTTCGGATTCGATCCGTGGCCGAAAAATAGGTGTATGTATGTCGTCCTTTCCAGCCGAACGCGAAGGTTCTCAAAAATTGACCGAGGAGGAAATAATTTATATCCGTCAGATATTGGGCCAGTTGCGCCGGCTTTCAAACAAGGACGGGGCGGAAATGCTCTGCTACCTGATCGACATGGCCTATATAGAGGCTGGGGATCTGCAGACGCAGGTGCTCGCCACCTCGGTGGGCAAGGGCTGAATTCGGTTTTGATCGGCAACGACCCGCAGGGTCTGTTAGCGCTATCATTGCCCTATGAAGGCCGCGTGTCTCAGATCAGCGAGACCCGACCACCCGGGTGCCGCGCAAGCCGGCCGGCGAGATCCAGCTCGAGCAGGATCAGTTGCACGGCGGCGGGGTTCACGCCGGTGAAGCGTATCAGGTCGTCGATTTCGCACGGGCTGGGGCCAAGCGCCTCGGCAACGCGGGCGCGGTCGTCGTCATCGGGGGCGGCTGGCGGCAGGTCTTCGGTCTCCTCCTCGTCGGCCCCACCCCGGATCGGCAGTTCCATCTGGGATAGCGGCGCCAGCGCCTCCAGCACGTCCTCCGGGTTGCATACGATCATCGCGCCCTGCTTGATCAGCCCGTTGGTGCCTTGCGCGCGCGGATCGAGCGGCGAGCCCGGTACGGCCAGCACCAGCCGCCCGCATTCATTGGCAAGGCGCGCGGTGATCAGCGAGCCGGAGCGGTTTGCCGCCTCGATCACGACGACCGCAAGCGAGCAGCCGGCGATCAGCCGGTTGCGGCGGGGAAAGTCGCGGGCGCGCGGCTCCCAGCCATAGGGCATCTCGCTGATGGCGACGCCGCCATCCTCGCAGATTGCGCGATAGAGTTCGATGTTTTCGGGCGGGTAGGGGCGGTCGAGGCCGCCCGCAAGCGCGGCCAGCGTTCCGTGGGCAAGGCTCGCGCGGTGGGCGGCGGCGTCGATCCCGCGCGCCAGGCCCGAGACCACGGTATAGCCGGCGCCGGCCGCAGCACTGGCAATCATGGCGGTGAATTTCGCGCCGGCGACCGAGGCGTTGCGGGCGCCGACAATGCCGAGCGCCGGCCGCGTCGCGACATCGCCGCTGCCGGACATCGCCAGAAGCGGCGGCGCACCGTCGATCGCGCGCAGCGCTGGCGGGTAGTCCGGTTCGCCGATCGCGACGAACCGGCCCTTTTGACGGGCGGCGGTTTCCAGCTCGGCTTCGGCCTCGGCAATGCTTGCCACCCGAAACCGCTTCCGCGCGCCGCCGCGCACGGCAAGCTCAGGCAGACGCTCAAGCGCTGCCTCGGCGCTGCCATAATGATTGATCAGTTCGCGAAAGGTGACGGGACCGACATTGTCGCTGCGGATCAGGCGAAGCCAGGCGATGCGCTGGCTTTCCGACAGGGCGATGCCGGGGCGGCTTGTCAAAGGGGCGTTTCCGTGGATGGAGGCCGTTCAGCCCCGATGCGGAAAATCCCCCTCGCTGTCACCCCTTGTCTCCGATCCTGCTCTCGGTGCCCGATATCAGGCGCTCGATATTGGTCTTGTGCCGCCACCAGGAGATCACCGTCAAAACGGCCATCACCAGTGAAACCTGTGGTAGGCCCATTATCCACAGGGCAACCGGTATGGCAAGCGTCGCAATCAGCGCCGAAAGCGAGGAATAGCGCGAAAGCCGGGCAATCAGCAGCCAGACGAAGGCGAAGATCAGCACCGCCGCCGGCGCGACGCCGAGAAGCACGCCAATATAGGTCGCGACCCCCTTGCCGCCCTTGAAGCCGAGCCAGACCGGAAACAGATGGCCGATGAATGCCGCAGCCCCCGCCAGAAGCCCGGCATCGCTGCCGTAAAGCGTCGTGGCGAGGATCACCGCGAAAGTCGCCTTCAGCGCGTCGAGCACCAGGGTGAGGGCGGCCAGATGCCGCTTGCCGGTGCGCAGCACATTGGTGGCGCCGATATTGCCGGAGCCGATGCCGCGGATATCGCCGAGCCCCGCCGCCTTCGTGATCAGATAACCGAAGGGGATCGAGCCCAGAAGGTAGCCGCCGGCCAGCGCAATCGCCGCCTGCGTCGCCGTCAGATCGAATGAGAATAGTGCCGGCACGTCGTCCCCTTCCGGTCAGTCCGCCTGATGGACCTTGATGCCGCCAACATATGTCGCGACGGCCCGTCCCGAAAAGCGGGCATTTTCAAATGTCGTGTTTTTCGAGCGCGAAACCAGCCGGTCGGGCGTCACCACCCATGGCTCGTCGAGATCGATCAGGGTGATATCGGCCTTCGCGCCGGGACGAAGCGAGCCGGCGTCGAGATCGAACAGCTTCGCCGGCCGCGTCGACATGGCGTCAACCAGCCGCATCAGCGGCACGTCGCCGCTGTGGTGGAGGCGGAGGGCTGCGGCCAGCATGGTCTCCAGCCCAATCGCGCCATCCTCGGCATCGGAGAACGGCAGGCGCTTGGTGTCGACGTCCTGCGGGTCATGCGAGGAGACGATGATGTCGATCAGCCCATCCTTCAGCGCCTCGACCATCTTCTGCCGATCCTCTTCCTGCCTGAGCGGCGGCGAAAGCTTGAAGAAGGTGCGGTATTCGCCGATGTCGTTTTCATTCAGCGTCAGATGGTTGATCGAGATGCCGCTGGAAACCGAAGCGCCGCGATCGCGCGCCACCCCCACGGCCTCGACCGATTCGGGGACCGAGATCAGCGCTGCGTGGTAGCGGGCCTTGGTGAGGGTCGCCAGCCGCAGGTCGCGCTCGAGCGGGATCACCTCGGCCTCGCGCGGCGTGCCGGAAAGGCCGAGCCAGCTTGCGAACAGGCCTTCGTTCATGACGCCGGTTTCCGAGAGATAGCGGTCGCGCGGCTCCAGCGCCACCACGGCGTCGAAGGATCGGGCATAGGTCATCGCGCGCCGAAGCACCCGGTTGTCGGAAAGCGAGTAGCGGCCATTGGCAAACGCCACCGCGCCGCCGGCCTTGAGCATGCCGATCTCGGTCATCTCGTCGCCCGCAAGGCCCTTCGTCAGGGCGGCGGCGGGGTAGACATTGACGACGGCGTTATCGCGGGCGGTCTTCAGCACGAATTCGAGCAGCGCGATATCGTCGATCGGCGGCTGCGTGTCCGGCATCATCACGAAGGAGGTGATGCCGCCGGCTGCCGCCGCAAGGCTTGCCGAGCGGATGGTTTCGGTATGCTCCGCGCCGGGCTCGCCGACGAAGACATGGGCGTCGACAAGGCCGGGCGTGGCCACAAGACCGTTGCAGTCGACGATCTCGGCGCCGTCGGGCGCGCCCTGGTTCATGGCATCGGCCCCGGCGGCAACGATCCGGCCGTCCTCGACGATGATCGTGCCGGTTTCATCGCGGTCGCGGGAGGGGTCGATGATGCGGGCGTTTTTCAGAACGAGCGGCTTCATGCGCGCGGCCCTCCGTTTTCCGAAAACATCAGCGTCTCCATCACCGCCATGCGCACGGCGACCCCCATTTCCACCTGCCGCTCGATCACGCTTTGCGGCCCGTCGGCGACATCGGAGGCGATTTCCACGCCGCGGTTCATCGGCCCCGGATGCATTACCAGCGCATCCTCCTTGGCCGCCTTCAGCTTCTCGCGGTCGAGGCCCCAGAAGTGGAAATATTCGCGCACCGATGGCACAAAGGCGCCGGACATGCGCTCGCGTTGCAGGCGGAGCATCATCACCACGTCGGCGCCCTTCAGCCCTTCCTCCATCGTGTCGCAAACCTCGACGCTCATGTCGCGGATACCGGAGGGTAGCAGCGTCGCCGGGCCCACGACGCGCACGCGCGCGCCCATCGTGTTGAGCAGGATGATGTTGGAGCGGGCGACGCGTGAATGCAGGATGTCGCCGCAGATCGTGACCTTGAGCCCCTCGATCCGGCCTTTGGCGCGGCGGATGGTCAGCGTGTCGAGCAGGCCTTGAGTCGGATGCTGGTGGGTACCGTCACCGGCATTGATCACGGCGCAGTCGACCTTGCGCGACAGCAGCTTCACGCCGCCGGAGGCTGAATGCCGGATCACGATGGCATCGGGCGCC
>NZ_DEPM01000089.1:0-4156 GCF_002358775.1 Martelella sp. UBA3392 | reverse complement strand
CGATCACCACGCCGGTGCGCGATTGCGCCGCCTCATCCTCCGGCATCCAGCCGGCCTGCCGCAGCGCCTCATCCGTCGCCCCAAGCGAATACTGGATGAAGAGGTCCATCTTCTTCAGTTCTTTGGCCTCGATGAAATCGAGCGGATCGAAACCGTCCGGATCGTCCGTCTTTGCAGGAACCAGACCTGCGACCTTGCAGCCATAGGCCTCCGTGTCGAAACGGGTATTGGCGACGATGCCGCTTTTCGCGGCAATCAGCCGGGACCAGTTGACGTCGACCCCAACCCCAAGCGGCGACACCGCGCCCATTCCGGTAATGACAATCGGATCATCAGAGAACATGTATCTCTCCTATAGTGTATATACACAAATCAGGGCAAAAAAATCACGCGCCCGCAAGGCGCGCCAGCGTATCGAGATAGGCTACTGGATCGTGGTCCTTCAATTGCGCCTGCATTTCATCGCGCGCCTCACGCCACAGCGGGATTGCCGCATCAAGCCGCCGATCCCCTTCGTCCGTCAGCCGGCAGATTCGACCGTTGCCACGCTCCGCCGTGGTTTTGACCACAAGGCCCTTGGCGATCAGAAGATCGATATTGCGCGTCAGCGTGGAGCGGTCCATGGCGATCCGCTCGGCAAGCGCGTTGATGGACTTGCCCGGATTGCCGCGCATGACCGACAGCACGGAAAACTGCGCCACCGTCAGTTCGAGCGGACGCAACCGGTTGTCGTAGCGTCGGGTCAGCACCCGCGCCGTCTTTACGGTGTTGAGAATGAGGCAGCTCGAAAGATCGTCCGCCGTCGGCTTCGTCCATGTCATGGAGATAACCTACGTTGCATATACACTATGTCAAGAGCGGAGAGGTTCAACCTCAGCCCTGTTCCTTCACAAACGCCGTCAGCACATCGACGATCAGCCCGTGATCGTCCTTGCTCGCAAGGCCGGATACCGTGATCGCGGCGACGACGCCGACATGGTGGATGCGGACGGGAAAGCTGCCGCCGTGATCGGCGTAGTCCGTCAGGTTCAGGCCGAGTTCGGGGCCGATGGTGCGGCCCTTGCGGCGATGTTCCAGCTCGATCGCGTAGGACGAGCGATGAAAGTGGAAAACGACGTTCGATTTGCGCCGCGCCCACATGTCATTGTCGGGGGCCGAGCCCGGGAGGGCCGCATGAAACAGCGTCCGGCTCGGCGTGCGGATATCGATCACCACCGGCGCGTCGAGCGCCTGCGCGCGGTCCACCAGCCGCTGGCCGATATCCCAGGCATCGGTCTCGTCGAAACGGGCGAGAACCAGCTTCTTCTCCTGGCCGGCGACCTCGTCTTCAAGTTCGTTTGCCATCGATAACTCCCTCACGGATACATGCGGACCTTGTGCCAGCCGCCTTCGGCGACATTGCGGCGGAACTCGATGCGGTCGTGCAGGCGGAACTTGCCGTCATGCCAGAACTCGATCGAGACCGGCTTCAGGCGGAAGCCCGACCAGTGGGCCGGGCGCGGTATTTCGCTGACGCCGTATTTCGCCGTGGTCTTGGCAACCGCCCTTTCGAGCGCGAACCGGCTTTCCAGCGTGCGCGACTGCTTCGAGGCCCAGGCGCCGATGCGGCTGCCGCGCGGACGCGACTGGAAATAGGAATCGGCTTCCGCGTCGGAAACAACCTCCACGGGGCCGCGCAACCGGACCTGGCGGCGCAGCGATTTCCAGTGGAAACACATCGCCGCCTTGGGCTGGCCGAGAAGCTCCCTGCCCTTCTGGCTTTCGAAATTGGTGTAGAACACGAAGCCGTTGGCGTCGAATTCCTTCATCAGCACCATGCGCACATTGGGCAGGCCGTCCTCGTCGACGGTCGCGACCGCGACGGCGTTCGGATCATTGGGCTCGCTCGCCTCGGCATCCTTGAGCCATTTGGCGAACAGTTCGAAAGGGTCGTTCTCCTCGGTGAAATCAGCCTTGCCGCCGTCGTCAGCCATCGTCGTCACTCCCGATCATGTTTCGCCTGCCGCACGGTCGCAATCAAATCGCGGAAAAATCGCGCCGGACGTCCGTTCCGGCAAGCGAGAGAATGGATATGAGAGAAGACCAAACCGCGGCGCCTTGCAAGCGGCGTTTCGCCGGCGAAAGCGCCATCGACGCGGAAAGGTCAGCTTGAACCGATTAGCCGCCTATGCCATAGGCAGAAACCAGATGAGTTTCAAGGAGCATCGACACATGGCGGAAGCAACCGGCCTCATGAAAGGCAAACGCGGCATTATTCTCGGTGTCGCCAATAACCGTTCGATTGCATGGGGCATTGCCAAAGCATGTCATGACGCCGGAGCAGAGATCGCGCTGACCTGGCAGGGCGACAATCTCAAGAAGCGCGTCGAGCCGCTCGCAAACGAGCTCAACGCCCTGATGGCCGGCCATTGCGATGTCACCGATCCGGCAAGCATCGAAGACGTTTTCGCCAGGCTCGAGCAGGAATGGGGCAAGATCGACTTCGTCGTCCACGCCATCGCGTTTTCCGACAAGGAAGAGCTCACCGGCCGCTATATCGACACCTCGCGCGAGAATTTCGCGAAGTCGATGGATATCTCGGTCTATTCCTTTACCGCCATTGCGCGCCGCGCCGAGAAGATGATGAATGACGGCGGCTCCATGCTCACGCTGACCTATTACGGCGCCGAGAAAGTGATGCCGCATTATAATGTCATGGGCGTCGCCAAGGCAGCGCTGGAAGCCAGCGTGCGCTACATGGCCGTCGATGTCGGCGGTCGCGGCATCCGCGTCAACGCCATCTCCGCCGGCCCGATCAAGACGCTGGCCGGCTCGGCGATCGGCGATTTCCGCTACATTCTGAAGTGGAACGAATACAACTCGCCGCTGAAGCGCAATTGCACGATCGACGAGGTCGGCAACACCGCGCTGTTCCTGCTCTCGGACCTTTCCACCTCGGTCACCGGCGAGGTGCTGCATGCCGATTCGGGCTATCACGTGGTCGGCATGAAGGCCGTCGATGCGCCGGACATCTCGGTGGTCAAGGACTAAGGCTTCAAGGCGCAGACCATCCCGCGCCTTCTTCTCTCGGGTGTCGTCCACACAATGTCGGTCCGCCGAAAAGTGTGCAAAAACCCCTCCTCCTTTTGAATTTTCGCATCCGCCTGTAATGAAAGTTGATCGGGCGGCGCGCCAGCAACCACGGGACGCCGAAATTGCAGATTTATGTCATCCGCCACGGCCAGACGGACTGGAACGCCGAGTACCGGCTCCAGGGCCAGCAGGACATACCGCTCAACGATACGGGCCGCAGCCAGGCCAATGGCAATGGCAGCGAACTCGCCGGGATTCTCGGCGCCGACGCCCATCTCTACGATTTCGTCGCGAGCCCGCTTTCGAGAACCCGCGAGACGATGGAGCGCGTGCGCGCCGCCATGGGGCTGACGCCCGAGCTCTACCGCACCGACGACCGGCTCAAGGAACTCTCCTTCGGCGACTGGGAAGGCCGCACGCTCAAGGAACTCTCGACGGTCAGCCCGGCGCTTCTCGAGGAGCGCGAAAAGGACAAATGGTCCTTCGTGCCGCCCGGCGATGATGCCGAGAGCTATGAAATCCTGTCCTGGCGGGTCGGGGCCTGGCTGAAGGACGTGGTGGGGCCGACGGTCTGCGTCGCCCATGGCGGCGTCATCCGCTCGCTGTTCAGGATCGTCGGCGGCGCCAGCACCGCCGAGGCCGCCGAACTCGCGATCCCGCAGGACAATATCCTGAGCCTCGACCCGGAGACCGGCGTGATCGGCTGGATTGTGTAGCGTCGAGCCTTTTCCTCCTCGACCAATTGCTATAGAGCCGAGCCTTGAGAAATGGCCGGTCGCAGGAGGTTTTTGATGTCGCACAATACATTCGGACACATGTTCCGCGTCACCACCTGGGGCGAAAGCCACGGGCCGGCGCTTGGCTGCGTCATAGATGGTTGCCCGCCCGGCATCGCGTTCACGCTTTCCGACATCCAGACCTATCTCGACCGCCGCAAGCCGGGTCAGTCGCGCTTCGTCACCCAGCGCCGCGAGGCCGATGAGGTGAAGGTGCTTTCCGGCGTGCTGCCGCAGGAGGATGGCGTCACCTTCATCACCACCGGCACGCCGATCTCGCTGATGATCGAGAACACCGACCAGCGCTC
>NZ_DEPM01000260.1:12473-12780 GCF_002358775.1 Martelella sp. UBA3392 | reverse complement strand
CCCGATCGTCAACGCGAGCGTGCCGGACTTGCCGACGACGTTCGGCGCGGCGAACAGCGCAATATTCACGGCCGTGCATATGTAGAGGATATGATAGAGCATCCCGTTCCTACCAGCAGATCCCCTCATAGGCGTCGCCCGTGACCACGCCCGGCGCGATGCGGGCAAGATCGACCATCGGCTTGTCGCCGATCAGCGCGGAAAGCGGCGCGACGGCCTCCTTGTAGCGATGGCCGACCACGATGATATCTGACAACGCTATCAGGTCTTTCAAATCAGCGACGAGCCTTTCCGGCAGATCGCCGAT
>NZ_DEPM01000260.1:0-12067 GCF_002358775.1 Martelella sp. UBA3392 | reverse complement strand
CCGCCATCCAGAAGCCGGCTGGCGAGCGCCGCCAGCGGGCTTTCGCGCAGATCGTCCGTGCCCGGCTTGAAGCTGATGCCGACCATGCCGACCGTGCGCCCTTCAAACCGCTTCACCAGCGCCTCGGCGCGGACGATCTGGTTCTCGTTGGCCTCCAGCACGCCTTGAAGCAGCGGCGCGGCCACATCATTGGAATTGGCGAGAAACCGCAGCGCCCTGAGGTCCTTGGGCAGGCACGAGCCCCCGAAGGAGAAGCCCGGACGCAGGAAATAGGGCGACATCGCCACCTCGTGGTCCGAACAGAGGATCTTCATCACCGCCTGGCCGTCGACGCCGACGCTCTTGGCGATATTGCCGATCTCGTTGGCGAAGGTGATCTTGGTCGCGCGCCAGCTATTGCTGGTGTATTTGATCATCTCCGCAGTCTTCATGTCGACGGCGTGATGTTCGCCCGGCAGCGCCGCGTTGAGGTCGCGCAGCATCGTCATCGTCGGATCATCCATCGCGCCGTAGACGATCAGGCACGGTTCGAAGTAATCCGCGACCGCGGTGCCCTCGCGCAGGAATTCCGGGAAATAGCCGACGCCGAAATTCGCGCCGGCCTTCAGCCCCGAGGCGCGCTCAAGCTCCGGCACGCACACGCTTTCCATCGTTCCCGGCACAAGCGTTGAGCGCATGATGACGCTGTGATGTCCCTTTCGTTCCGCCAGCGCCGCGCCGATCGACCGGCAGAGCGCCGTGACATAGGAAAGCCCGATCGCGCCCGTATCCTCGCCCGGCGTGCCGACACAGACGATCGAGACATCGGTGTTCAGGATGGCTTCGGCGATATCCGTGGTCGCCGACAGCCTGCCGGCCGCGTGATTGGTCGAGACCAGCTCATCGAGACGTTCCTCCACGATCGGCGTGCGCCCGGTATTGATGGAGGCGACCTTGGCGGGATCGATATCGACCGCGACCACCTGATGACCCTGCTCGGCGAGGCAGGCCGCGGAAACGGTGCCGGTATAGCCGATGCCAAACACGCTTACTCGTACCACATGACCCTCCTTTGGGTCTCAACATCCGGAAGCCAATTTCGCGCCCGGAAAACACACTCTGACAGTTTCGCTGCAACCGCATCGCCCGCGCGACCGAGCCACATTCAACGGCACACTTACCTACAGCGCTGTGGTCGCCCGGAAAATGGCGACCGCGCGATTGTCAATAGCTTGTAGCCGCAATTTCTAAAGATACCGTATTCATGGTTGCTTTTTAACCCTCGCCCGGTTTTCCATGCGCGTTTAGTGATTGTGGCGAGGCGGACGGCGGGCGATATCGCGAAACTCGTCCGCGCCGGCGATCGTCCCGCCGTCGGAGAGTTGCGTCACCGTCTGACGGTAGAGCCGCTGCCACGGCGTGGCGTCGTCCGGCACCTTCGGCAGGCCCTCGGTCTTGCGTCTCTCGATTTCAGCGTCGTCGACCAGCGTGTCGCAGCGCCCCTGGTTGAAATCAATGCGGATCGTGTCGCCATCGCGCAGGAAGGCGAGACCGCCGCCCGCAGCGCTCTCGGGCGACGCATTGAGGATGGAGGGGCTGTCGGCCGTGCCGGACTGACGGCCGTCGCCGATTGTCGGCAGGCTGGTGATGCCCTTTTTGATGAGATGGTCCGGCGGCTGCATGTTGACCACCTCGGCGGAGCCCGGCCAGCCGAGCGGCCCGGCGCCCCGGATCACCAATATGGTGCGTTCGTCGATGCCGAGCGCCGGATCGTTGATGCGGGCGTGGTAGTCCTCCGAGCCGTCGAAGATCACCGCCTTGCCCTCGAACACGCCCTCATGGCCGGGCTCCATGAGATAACGCTTGCGAAAGGCATCGGAAATCACGCTCATCTTCATGATCGCGAAGTCGAAGAGATTGCCCTTCATTACCAGAAAGCCCGAGCGCTCCTGCATCGGCCTGTCGTAGGGCAGGATCACTTCGCGATCGACAGCCTCGCGCCCTTCGAGATTGTCGGCCATGGTCGCGCCTGTGACCGTCGGCGCGCCGCCATCAAGCTTGCCGGCCTTCAACAGTTCCCACATGATCGCGGGCACGCCGCCGGCGCGGTGGAACCGTTCGCCGAGATATTTGCCGGCCGGCTGGACATTGGCGAGCAGCGGTATGTCATAGCCATGCTCCTGCCAGTCCTCCGGCTTCAGCTCTACCCCGGCGTGACGCGCGATCGCCGCCAGATGCGGCTGGGCGTTGGTCGAGCCGCCGATCGCGGCATTGACGCGGATGGCGTTGAGAAAGGCTTGGCGGGTGAGAATATCGAGCGGACGGATATCCTCGTTGACGAGTTCCACCGCACGGCGACCGGTACGATAGCCGACCTGGCCGCGCTCGCGATAGGCCGCCGGGATCGCCGCCGAGCCGGTCAGCGACATGCCGAGCGCCTCGGCCAGCGCATTCATGGTCGAGGCCGTGCCCATCGTGTTGCAATGGCCGACCGACGGGGCGGAATCGAGCGCCGCCTCCAGAAACTCCTCGCGCGTGATCTCGCCGGCGGCAAGCTTGCGCCGCGAACGCCAGATCACCGTGCCGGAACCGACAAGCTCGCCTTCATGCCAGCCGTCGAGCATCGGGCCGCCGGAATAGACGATCGCCGGAATGTTGACGGTCGCGGCGGCCATCAGCGCCGAGGGCGTGGTCTTGTCGCAACCCGTCGTCAGCACCACGCCGTCCAGCGGATAGCCGTAAAGGATCTCGACCAGACCGAGATAGGCGAGATTGCGGTCGAGCGCCGCCGTCGGGCGCTTGCAGTTTTCAAACAGCGGATGGGAGGGAAACTCGATCGGAATACCGCCGGCATCGCGAATGCCGTCGCGCACCCGGCGCGCGAGATCGAGATGGTGGCGGTTGCAGGGATTGATGTCGCTGCCGCTCTGGGCAATGCCGATGATCGGCCTGCCCGAGCGCAGTTCCTCCGGCGTGGTTCCATAGTTCATGAACCGCTCCAGATAGAGCGCGGTCATATCCGCGTGGTCCGGATTGTCGAACCAGTCTTGTGAACGCAGGCGGCGATGCGACATTTTCATTGTTCTCCCGATAGAGCTTTCCTCAGCCGCAAAGTGGCGAAACTCTCCGCCCCGGTCCACGGGCAACGTGCAGATTTCCGACTTTCTCCCTTCGAAAAAGGCCGTTGCCGGGCACTGCCACGACCTGGGATCGGTGCGCCAAGCCGAAAAAACAGGCCGGTTGCGGAACGTTCGCGGCGTCAAGCCGTTGTACCGGATATCAATTTCAATCGGAGCAGAAAAATGAGTGGTATTATTTATCTCGTCGGTCTCATCGTGGTCGTCATGTTCATCCTGTCCGTTCTTGGGCTGGCGTGATCATGAGTGATATTGATCACAAACCCGTAACCACCGCCGCCGCAAGGCCGGGCGTTTCATACATCGAATGGGGCGCCGTTTTCGCCGGTGCAGTTGTTGCCGGCGCGCTGACCGTGGTGCTGACGCAGTTCGGCGCCGGTATCGGCCTCGCAACCGCCGACCCCACGCTTGAAGACGGCCTCACCTGGGGCATCTTCCTCGTCGGCCTCTGGCTGGTTCTCATCCCCTTCGCCAGCGCCAGCGCCGGCGGCTACGTCGCAGGCCGCATGCGTTCGCATTTCGGCGACGGCACCGCGGATGAGAGCGAATTCCGCGACGGCATTCACGGCATCGTCGTCTGGGCGCTCGCCACCGTGGCGATGGGCCTTGCGGCCGGATTTTCGGCGGCAGTCTCGTCCGCTATGGCCCCTGCCGCAGCGGATCCGGAAGTCAGCGCGGAAATGATGCAGCTGATGCAGTCCGCCTCCACGATCACCGCCTTCGCGGCCGGTGCCGGCGCTGTTCTCGGTGCGGCAGGCGCATGGTTTGCGGCTCTTGCCGGCGGCAACCACCGCGACGAAGGCATTGCGATCTCGGCCTTCCGCGGCCCGTTCTTCCGCCGCACGCAGCCGTAAGCATGGAAGCCAACGCCACAAGAAAGGGCCCGCAGAGGGCCCTTTTTCCTACCCTCCTGCGGCGCGCCCGCGGGATTTTGTCGTTTTGCGCCGGTTCAGTCGCTGGCGGACAGACAGCGCGATGCAACAGGATTCTTGGATGCATCGCCGTCGCCGCCCTCATCCTGCTCTCGCCGGCGTCTCCCTCTCTCGCACAATTGACGGAAGAGCCCACGCAGGGAGAGAGCGCACAGACTGTGCCGGGCAATGCCGATGCCGCCGCAGACACCGCCATCCGCAACCGGCTTGAGGGCATTTTCGGCCAGATCGAGGGACTGTCGACGATCGACGTTTCCGTGCATTACGGCGTTGTGACGCTTGGCGGCGAAGTCCAGGAGGCCCAGCTCGCAAGTCGCGCCAGGGAGCTTGCCGGCAGCCTTGAAGGCGTCGTCGCCGTCAATGGCCGGATCATGGTGGAAACCTCGCTCGGCGAACGGCTGGAGCCGGTCTATGACAGGCTGGAAGACCGGGCCGCACAGGCGCTCAGCTACCTGCCGCTGCTGCTGGTGGCCTTCATCGTCTGCATTGCCGTCATCGTCTTCGGCCTCTATCTCGCCTCGCGAAGCTGGCCGTGGTCGCGGATCGCGCCGAATGCCTTCATCGCCGATCTTCTGCGCCAGGTCGTCAGGATCGTCTTCTTCGTGATCGGCGGCGTTCTGGCGCTCGATATTCTCGGCGCGACAGCCCTGCTCGGCACGCTGCTGGGCGCGGCCGGCATCGTCGGTCTCGCCGTCGGTTTTGCGGTGCGCGACACGGTGGAGAACTATATCGCCAGTATCCTGCTCTCCATCCGCCAACCATTCCGACCCAAGGACCTCGTCAAGATCGACACATTCGAGGGTTTCGTCATCAGTCTGACCTCGCGCGCCACCATTCTGATGGAAGTCGACGGCAACCACATCCGCATTCCGAACGCCACGGTGTTCAAGAGCGCGATCACCAATTATACCGTCAATCCGCAGCGCCGCTTCACCTTCGAGCTCGGCGTCAGCGCCGACAGCGATCTCGACCTGGCCCTGAAGATCGGGCTTGAAACCATCGCGGGGCAGGACTTCATCCTCGATGACCCCGAAGCCGATGCCTGGATCGAGGAACTCGGCGATTCCAATGTGGTGCTCTATTTCGTCGGCTGGATCGACCAGAGCAGCACCAACTGGGCCAAGGCGCGATCCGAGGCGATGCGGCTGGTAAAGCGCGCGCTCGAGTCCAATGGCTTCTCGCTGCCGGAGCCGATCTATCGCCTGCGCTTCGACGATGATGACCTCAAATCGGCGCTTTCCGGTTTCTCCGGCACCGAGGAAAAACCGGTCGCTCCTGCTCCCAAAAAGGTCCGAGAAGAAACGGCCACACCGCAGAACACCGATATCGACCCCAGCCTCCAGCGGCGCATGGAGCGGGAGCGCCGGTCTCGCGGCCGCGGCGACCTTCTGAGCGAGACCGCGCCGACCGAGTTCGAAAGTGAGTAGAGCGAGGAGGGTCCCGGCCTCCCTCGCCTCAGGCATCCTCGATATTGATCTCCCGCCAGATCGCCTCGGCAAAGGAATAGGCGGCGAACATGATGACGCCGGCGCCCATGGCGGCAAGCAGGATGGCGCCGAAGGGGAGCCCCTGGATGAACTCCATCGCCTCCTTGATGCCGGGCGTGCCGGAGGCATCGTCGGCGGTAAGGCCGCGAAACACCAGCATGACCGACAGGATCGCGAACACCGCGCCGCGCGCCATCAGCCCGGCGATCGAAATCGGATGGACATAGGCCATCACCTCTTCCGACGCCCTCAGGTGATCGGCGTATTTCCGCTTGAGCGCCTTGACCCAATGGGCGATCGCGACGCCGGCGAAGATCGCCGCAAGGCCGAGCGAGACAGGCCGCGAGCCGATGAAACCGGCAATATACTGAGCCGGCGACTGTCCGCCGCCCTCGCCGCCGGAGCCCGAAAACGCAATCAGCGACAGCGCGTAGAAAGCGAGCACGGTATAGGTAAAGGCGCTGGCCAGAAGCCCGGCCCGCACGGCAAGCCCGGTCGGCTTGGTGCCATGCTCATCGGGATCCATGACCGACTGGAACAGCCGCCATACCGCGTAGCTGACGAGGCCGATGATCAACAGCGCGATCAGCACCGTCCCGAAGGGCTGGCCCAGCAGCGTCTCCAGCGCGCCCTTGGTATCCTTGTTCTCGCCGGAGCCGATGGCGGCCAGCACCGCGAACAGTCCGATGATGGTGTAGACCATGCCCCGGGCAAAATAGCCCGTGCGGGCCAGCGGTTTCAGCCATCTCGCGCCTTGCACCATGCGACGTTCCCCAATCCTGTTTTGCGTGGATAGACAGTGAGCCAACGTGCGGCCCGTGGCTTTGTTCCTCACGCGGGCATCGGTCCCAAGCCCCCAGACCAAAGTGGCAAAGGGCCGAAATGCCGCCGCGCCTTGACCCCGTGTCGCTTTCGGCGCTACATTTTGCCTAAGAAGCGGTCAGGCGTATTTTTTGTGCAACAAAAGACGCGCCCAACGCGTTAGGGAGGGTGATTCACCTTCGGTGAAGACTGCTTTTCAAAGCGAAACGCCGACCCGGTGCTCCGGGCCGCATCTGATGGATTTTGCCAACGACACCGGGACAGGGGTCGCCCCGGTCGATCGCATTTTTGCCCCGCAGGAGTTCGGCACCGGCACGCCGCCGGTTGAAAATGAGGGAGGACTTATATGTCGACTTTGAGCAAACTGACCGCCGCTCTGGCGCTTTCCGCCAGCACCGCAACCATGGCGCAGGCCGATACGATCCGCTTCTGGACCACCGAGGAACAGCCGGAACGCCTCGCCAAGCAGCAGGAAATCGCCGATCAGTTCCAGGAAGCGACCGGCCACGAGGTTCAGGTCATCCCGGTGACCGAGACCGATCTCGGCACCCGCGCCACCGCCGCCTTTGCCGCCGGCGACCTCCCGGACGTGATCTACCACACCGTGCAATATGTCCTGCCCTGGGCCGAAGCCGGCATTCTGGACGTCGAAATCAACGACGAGATCGTCAACGATCTCGGCATCGACACCTTCGCGCCCGGCGCGATCGAAATGGCGCAGTTCGAGGGCATGACCGCTGCCGTGCCGGTCGATGGCTGGACGCAGATGATCATCTACCGCAAGGACCTGTTCGACGAGAACGGCCTTGCCGCGCCGGATTCCTACGAGAATATCGCAACGGCGATCGAGGCGCTTCACAATCCGCCGGAAATCTACGGCTTCGTCGCCGCCACCAAGATCGACGACAACTATATGAGCCAGGTGCTGGAGCATGTCTTCCTCGCCAACGGCGTCACCCCGGTGGACGAAAACGGCTTCAAGCCGCTCGACGAAGCCAAGACCATCGAAGTTCTGGAGTTCTACAAGACGCTTGCCGACGCCTCGCCCGCCGGCGAACTCTACTGGGACCAGTCGCGTTCGCTCTATTTCAGCGGCAAGGCGGCGATGGTCATCTGGTCGCCCTTCATCCTCGATGAGCTCGCCGGCCTGCGCGACAGCGCGCCGCCGACCATCAACGACGATCCGACCTCGACCGAGCTTGCCCAGAAGACCGATGTCGTCACCACCTTCTCCGGCCCCTCCAACCCGGATGGCGCGGCCTGGGCCGATATCCGCTATCTTGGCGTGACCGCTGATGCCAATATCGATGTCGCCGCGGATTTCATCAAGTTCTCGATGGATGAGGGCTACATGAACACGCTGTCGATGGCGCCGGAAGGCAAGTTCCCGGTCCGCCGCGGCACCGCCGAGGAGCCGACCAAGTTCGTCGACGAATGGGCGACGCTGCCCGTCGGCGTCGACCGCAAGGCACCGCTTGCCGATGTCTATCCGGAAGAAACCGTGCAGAAGATTGTGACCGGCCTTGAAAGCGCCAATCGCTGGGGCGTGAAGGAAGGCCAGCTTGCGCTCGCTTCCAAGGTGGTCAACAGCCAGATCATCAATCAGGTCGTGCGCCAGTACATCGACGGCGAGATCGACGGTCAGCAGGCCGTCGAGAAGCTCAATTCGGAGCTTGGGGCGATCAACTGATTTCCCTTGAGGGCAAAACCGCCGGGCGGCCTTTGACAGTCGCCCGGTCGACCCTATCTCCGGAACCGATTGCATGACAGACACAACCGAACCGATGCCGAAAGGGCCGCCGAAGACCATAGGCCGCATGGCCAGGCGCGAGATGCGCTTTGCCTATTCCATGCTGGCGCCGACCTTCCTTATCGTGCTCGCCGTCGTGCTGATGCCGCTGATCGCCAATTTCTGGATCTCGTTCAAGCCGGTTCAGCTTTCCGACCTGCGCCCGCCGCAACTCAACATCAATGAGCGCATTCGCGGCGATATCGAGAACGCCGGCGATGCCGTCGAACTCGAATATCGCCTCCGCAACACCTCGCAGGATGCCTCGATCTACGAGGCGGGCTTCGTCGATATCGTTCCCGATGGCCTGAAGGTGACCGGCGTCGACGAGCGCTGCAAGGTCGAGGACCGGCAGGTGAGTTGCACGCTTGGCGATCTGCCGCCGAAATTCCGTGACAGCATCCGTCTTCAGGTGATCGCCGACACCGCCTATCTGCAGACGCCGGTGAACCCGCGCGACAGCGATCCGGCCCCCTTCGGCAGCGCAGAAAACATCCTCACCAATTTCGAGTTCACGCTCGACAATTTCAGGCGCATCTTCTCCTCGCCGGATTTCTGGAAAGTGCTGCGCGTCACCTTTTATTACACCGTCTTCGGCACGGCGAGCGCGCTGGTGCTGGGCCTGTTCGCCGCGCAGCTTCTGAACCAGAGTTTTCGCGGCCGCACCGCGCTGCGCGGCCTGTTCCTGTTTCCCTATGTCGCGCCCGTCATCGCCGTCGCCTTTACCTGGGTAATCCTGCTCGATCCCTATTCGGGCACGCTCAACGCGCTCTTGGTGCGCTCGGGCATGATCGGCGCGCCGGTCGATTTCTTCGGCCAGCGCGATATCCCGATCTCCGTGTTCGGCCTCACCTTCAATTTCCCGGTGGCGCTGACGACGGTGATCGCGTTCGAGGCGTGGCGCTATTTCCCGCTGTCCTTCCTGTTCATCCTGGCGCGCATGCAGGCGCTTTCGACCGATGTCTACGAGGCGGCCGAAATCGACGGCGCGACGCCGCTGCAGCAGTTCTGGTACATCTCGCTGCCGCAGCTTGTCGGCATCCTGGCGGTGCTGTTCCTGCTGCGCTTCATCTGGACCTTCAACAAGTTCGACGACATCTTCCTTTTGACCGGCGGGGCTGCGGGAACGCGCACGCTGACGGTCGATGTCTATGAGCAGGCTTTCGCCGTCTCCAATCTCGGCGCGGGTGCCGCGGTCGCGGTGGTGGTGTTCGTCGTGCTCTTGGCATTCGCGCTGCTGTTCTTCAAATTCTCACCGCAGGACGAGGGATGATGCGTATCGGAACCGGCTTCATCGCCGCCATCCTTGTCGGGGCCTTCTGGGGCGCGGTCTGGATGGTGGTCATCGGCCTGATCTACACGCTGTTCGCCGGCGAGCCCAGCGCGCCGCAGGTTTGGGTGGCGTCGCTCGCCGGTGCGATCGGCGCGGCGATCTACATCCTGTCGCCGGTGAAGACCCGGGACCGGCCAAAAGCGCGCGGCACAAGGCTTCAGGCCGTCATTGTCATTGCCATCTTCGCGGTGCTGATGCTCGTGACCTTCGGTGAGCCTTTCGGCCTGTCGCTGCTCTACACCACCGCCTATCAGCTTGTGGCGCTCGTCGCCTTTATCGCCGCGCTCACCTGGTCGATTGTCGCCGTCCTCCACGATCAGCCGGCCGGCAATATCGGCCGCTATCACCTGGAAGTCGTGTTCCTGCGGTTCATGAAAGGTCTCGGGCTGACACTGTTCACCATCGTCGTGGCGCTGCCGTTCTACGTCATGGTGATGACCAGCTTCAAGAGCCAGCAATCGCTGGTCGCGAACCCGCTCGACCTTTCGATCGATCTGTCGCAGGGGCTTTCCGGCCTGTTCCGCTCCTATATCGAGCTGTTCACCACCTATCATTTCGGAACGTTCCTGATGAATTCGGCGATCGTCTCGGTCGCCACCGTCGTGATCACGCTGGTGTTCGCGGTGCCCGGCGCCTATGCGGTGGCAAGACTGCGCTTCCCCGGCCAGAACTTCCTGTCGCGCTCGATCCTGCTGATCTACATGGTGCCGGCCATCGTGCTGGTGATCCCGCTCTATTCGGCCTTTTCCCAGATCGGCCTCAGGAATTCACTGTTCGGCCTGATGATCGTCTATCCGGCGACCACCATCCCCGTCGCGCTCTACATGCTGCAGGGCTATTTCCGCGGCCTGCCGTCCGAACTGGAAGAGGCCGGGCTGATGGACGGGCTGAAGCGGCCCGGCGTGATCATGAAGATCACCCTGCCTCTGGCGCTTCCCGCACTCGCCTCGGTCGCGCTCTACGTCTTCATGATCGCCTGGAACGAATTCCTGTTCGCCTTCATGTTCCTCGACGACATCAACATGTTCACGCTCTCGCGCGGCGTCGTCTCCCTGAACTCATCGGAAGTTCCGCGGCAGCATCTGATGGCGGGCGCGGTGATCGCGACCGTGCCGGTGCTATTCGTGTTCCTGTGGTTCGAACGCTTCCTGGTGGCGGGCCTGACCGCCGGCAGCGTGAAAGGATGAGCATGCATAGATCTCTGAAACAACAGGCCATCGACATTCTCCGCATGAACGACCGCGGCGGCTACACCGTGCCGACCGCACGGCTCTACCCCTACCAGTGGGAATGGGATTCCGTGTTCGCCGCCCTCGGCTTTGCAACCTTCGACCGCGACCGGGCATGGCAGGAAATCGAGACTCTGTTTTCCGGCCAGTGGGCCGACGGCATGGTGCCGCACATCATCTTTCACAAGACCGACCCGGATTACTTTCCGGGCCCGGAAATGTGGAAATCCAACACCGTGCCCCCCTCCTCCGGCCATTCCCAGCCCCCTGTTGCGGCAAGCGCCATGCTGACGATGATGAAGACCGGCGGCGAAATGGACCGCGCGCGGGCCAAGGCGCTGTTCGAAAAGCTCGTCCGGTGGCACCGCTGGTTCCACACCTATCGCGACCCGGATGACACCGGCGTCGTCGGCATCATCCACCCCTGGGAATCCGGCCGCGACAACTGCCCGGACTGGGATATCGGCATGGCTGAGGTGGCCGTGCCAGAGGACCTCGGCGACCTGCCGCGCCGCGACATTACCCATGTCGACCCCTCCGAACGGCCGACGGCGGAGCAGTATAACCGTTACCTCGCCATCGTGAAATTCGGCCAGGAATGCAAATGGGACCACCTGGAGATCGCCCGGAACGGCCCGTTCTTCATGGTCGACCCGTGTGTCCAGTTCGCGCTGATGCGTGGCGACCGCGACCTTGCCGAACTCGCCGGCGAATTCGGCGAACCCGGTATTCGCGACGAGGCGGAAAGCTGGCTGAAGCGTTCCAAGGAAGGCTGCGAAACCTTCTGGAGCGAGGAGGTTGGCGGCTTCGTGGCCAAGGACTTGCGCTCCGGCGGGCTCTCGACTGCCTTTACCAATGCGTCGGCCATGGCGCTCTACGCCGATGCCGGCACGCCTGATCAACAGGCCCGCTCTGTCGCCGAAATCGCCGCCATTCTCGCCAACTGCAGCTATGGTTTTCCGAGCTGGGACCCGCGCGACGAGCGGTTCGAAAGCCGGCGCTATTGGCGCGGGCCGATCTGGTCGGTCGTGAATTACATGATCGCCATTGGCCTTGCCGAAAAGGGCGAGACGGCGCTTTCCGAACGGCTTCGGGCCGACACCCGCAAGGCGGTGGAAAAATCCGGCTTCTACGAATATTTCGACCCGCTTTCGGGCGAGGGTCTGGGCGGCAAGCTGTTCACCTGGACGGCGGCCATTCATCTCGCCTGGGCCATGGGCGACGACATGCTGCAGGCTGAAGGAGAATGATATGGGCTCCATAAAGCTCGATAACGTGGAAAAATGGTTCAGCGACCTGCAGGTCATCAAGGGCATCGACCTTGAGATCGGTGACGGCGAGTTCGTGATCTTCGTCGGC
>NZ_DEPM01000070.1:2235-2597 GCF_002358775.1 Martelella sp. UBA3392 | reverse complement strand
GGCCAAGGATTTCAAGATCATGGAAACCCCGGTGAACGCGCCCGGCAAGGCAAACTGGAAGGAGGTCGTGCCGCATCAGGAGGGCCGGCTGATCCTGGCGCATACGGCCTTCGCGCGGCATCTGGTCTGGCTGGAGCGATTCGCGGGCCTGCCGCGCATCGTCATCCGCGACCGGGCAACCGGGGAGGAACACGCCATCGCCTTCGAAGAGGAGGCCTATTCCCTCGGACTGCAGGGCGCTGCCGAATACGACACGGACACGATCCGCTTTTCCTATTCCTCGATGACGACGCCGAGCCAGCTCTATGACTACAACATGGCGACGCGCGAACGGACCTTGCTGAAGACGCAGGAAGTGCCTT
>NZ_DEPM01000070.1:0-1879 GCF_002358775.1 Martelella sp. UBA3392 | reverse complement strand
CCCGCCGTATCCAGGCGAAGGCCGCCGATGGCGAACTGGTGCCCGTCAGCATCGTCTATCGCAAGGATACGCCGCTCGACGGCACCGCGCCCTGCCTGCTCTACGGCTACGGCGCTTACGGCATCTCCATTCCGGCCTCGTTTTCCACCAATTGCCTGTCGCTGGTCGATCGCGGCTTCGTCTATGCCATTGCCCATATCCGCGGCGGTAAGGACAAGGGTTTCGCCTGGTATGAAAACGGCAAGATGATGCACAAGAAGAACACCTTCTCCGATTTCATCGCCGCCGCCGATGCGCTGGTGGCCGAAGGCTTCACCAGCCACGGCAGGATCGTCGCAGAGGGCGGTTCGGCCGGCGGCATGCTGATGGGTGCCGTCGCCAACATGGCGCCCGAAAAATTCGCCGGCATCATTGCCGCCGTGCCTTTCGTCGATGTCCTGACCACGATGCTGGACGACACCCTGCCGCTCACCCCGCCGGAATGGAACGAATGGGGCAACCCGATCGCCTCCGAGGAGGCCTACGACTATATCGCCAGCTACAGCCCCTACGACAATGTAGGACCGAAGCCCTACCCCGCCATTCTGGCGCTCGCCGGGCTCACCGATCCGCGCGTGACCTACTGGGAGCCGGCGAAATGGGTGGCGAAGCTGCGCGAGGCCACCACCGGCACGGCGCCGGTCCTGCTCAGAACCAATATGGACGCAGGCCATGGCGGGGCATCCGGGCGGTTCCAGCGGCTGGAGGAAAAGGCTCTGGAATACGCCTTTGCGCTGAAGGTCGCGGGCAAGGCCGATATCTGACGGGAGCGCCACTTTCTGCTAAGGTTTCGCGGCGTTTTCCACGGCACCCGAGGGACCTCCACGGAACAGAAACGACAGGCAGCGAGTTGACGCCATCAGGTTCACGCGCCCTAATGGAACGCGAGACCAATGAGCGGCGTTGGACAACCGACATCGTGGACCGATACCGGCGGGGATGAAGGCGGGATCGACCAGTTCCAGTTGAACTGCGGAAATGCCGCCCTGACAGAAAGAGCGCTATGAAACTTCAGCTGTCCCGGCGGTTATGGGTCATCTCCCAGGTCATGCGGCAATTGTGGTTTGTGGCCGCGATCTATTGCGTTGCCGGCATTGCCACCGCGCTTCTGGGTATTCTTCTGAACCGCTATATTCCTGAGGATATCGGCGACACGATCGGCGTCGATTCGGTAGGATCGCTGCTGTCGATCATCGCCTCGAGCATGCTGACGGTGCTGATCTTCTCGCTCAACACCGTGGTGCAGGCATCTTCGTCGGCGGCCAGCAGCGCCACGCCGCGGGCGGTCGGCACGCTTCTGGAAGACCGCACCGCGCAGTCGGCGCTTTCGACCTTTCTCGGCTCGTTCATCTTCAGCCTTGTCGGCCTGATCGCGCTCAACACCAAGCTCTACGGCACCGGCGGCCGGCTGGTTCTGTTTGTCGCCACCATTGCCGTCATCGTGTTGATCATCGGCACATTGCTGCGCTGGATCAACTATCTCGGTCGTCTCGGCAAGGTCAGCCGAACGATCGAGCAGGTCGAGGATCAGGCCGTCACCTCGATGCGCAACTATCGGGCCGAACCCTTTCTCGGCGGAACCGAATTCGACGGCGATATGCCGGGCGTCCTGCAACTCATCGAACCGCCCGAGTCCGGCTATCTGCGCTTTGTCGACATGGCGACCCTGGACGCGGTGTCCCGCAAGTTGAATGCCGATATCTACGTGCTGGAACGGCCAGGCGCTTTCGTCGCACCAGGCCGCCATATCGCCGGCATCAGGCTGACACAGGACGACGGCGTCGTGGACGAGGACGTCGTGGCGGAAGCCGCAAGGGCATTCACCATCGGCCATGAACGG
>NZ_DEPM01000109.1:3949-4997 GCF_002358775.1 Martelella sp. UBA3392 | reverse complement strand
TGTGTACGGGTCATCGTGCCGGCCTCCCACCTTATCGACGGATCGTTCCGGAGACGCCATGAGCCTTGAAAGCGTGCGCGCCCATCTCGACACGGCAGCCCCCGACATCGACATCATCGAGACCGAAGCCTCCAGCGCCACGGTGGAAGAGGCAGCAAACGCCCATAACGTCGCCCCCGCCCAGATCGCCAAGACGCTGTCCTTCAGCGTCAGGGATGACGTGTTTCTGCTGGTCGCGCGCGGCGATGCGCGGATCGACAACAAGAAGGCCAAGGCGGCCTTTGGCGGCAAGGTGAAAATGCTGCCGCTCGAAAAGGTCGAAGCGATCACCGGCCATCCGGTCGGCGGCGTCTGCCCCTTCGGTCTGGCAAACCCGATCAGGGTTTACTGCGATGAAAGCCTGAAGGCGTTCGACGAGGTGGTGCCGGCGGCAGGCTCCCGCAATGCCGCGATCCGGATTGCGCCCGAAAGACTTGCCGAAATCACCGGCGCGGACTGGGTCGATGTCTGTGCCGAGCCCGCGGCCTGACTTCGGCCTCAGAAATTCTGTGCATTTCGCCGAAAGCTCTGCCAGACTGAGCCGCACCCTGTGACAGGGCCGCACGGCATGGGCTATTGTTGAAAACCCGGTCGAAAACCGGACAGGAAAGGTGGCAATGGCCGATATCGAACAGCAGCGCGAAAAAGACGCCGGATACCGCGTTCTGGCGCGCAAGTACCGCCCCAAGGACTTCTCCGACCTGATGGTCGGACAGGAGGCGATGGTACGCACGCTGACCAACGCCTTCGAGACCGGCCGCATTGCCCAAGCCTATATGCTGACCGGGGTGCGCGGCGTCGGCAAGACCACCACCGCCCGGATTCTCGCTCGCGGCCTCAATTACAAGACAGATACCGTCGACAAGCCGACGATCGAGCTGAAAGAGCTCGGCGAGCACTGCCAGGCGATCATGGAAGGCCGTCATGTCGACGTGATCGAGATGGACGCCGCCTCCCATACCGGCATCGACGATATCCGCGAGATCATCGATCAGGTGCGCTACCGGCC
>NZ_DEPM01000109.1:0-3557 GCF_002358775.1 Martelella sp. UBA3392 | reverse complement strand
CTGCTGAAGACGCTGGAAGAGCCGCCCGAGCATGTGAAATTCATCTTCGCCACCACCGAAATCCGCAAAGTTCCGATCACGGTGCTGTCGCGCTGCCAGCGCTTCGACCTGCGCCGGATTCCGGCCGCCGATCTGGTGCGGCTGTTTTCCACGATTGCCGCCAAGGAAGGCGTCGAGATCGAGGACGAGGCGGTGCAGATGATCGCCCGCGCCGCCGAGGGCTCGGCCCGTGATGGCCTCTCTCTGCTGGACCAGGCGATTTCGCACGGCAGCGGCCATGTGGAAGCATCCGCCGTGCGCGCCATGCTGGGCCTTGCTGACCGCGCCCGGATCGTCGACCTGTTCGGCCATATTATGACCGGCGATGTCGCCGCCGCACTTGCCGAATTCCAGTCGCAGTACGAGGCCGGGGCCAATCCCGTGGTGGTGCTCAATGATCTGGCCGATTTCACCCATCTGGTAACGCGGCTGAAATATGTGCCCGAAGGCGCGGAAGACGTGTCGCTGAGCGAGATCGAACGCACCGCGGGCACCGGCTTTGCCGAAAAGGTCGCGGTCTCCGCGCTGTCGCGCATCTGGCAGATGCTCCTGAAGGGCATTCCGGAAACCGAAAACGCCGCCCGCCCGCTGGGCGCTGCCGAAATGGTGCTGATCCGGCTCGCCCATGCAGCAAGCCTGCCCTCGCCCGAGGACGCCGCCCGCAGGCTGCTGGCGCTGGAGGAAGGCGGCGCTGCTGCGGCCCCATCCGCGCCGCCGGCAGGTCGCCCGCAGGCTGGCGGCTCCGGAAGCGCCAATGCCGTTTCCGCCCGCCAGACCGGCGAAGCGCCCCGCCAATCCGCGACCGTCACCATGCTGCACCCGCAAAGCGCCGAAGCGCGCCAACCGGAGATCGCGCCGCAGCCGGAAACCGTGGAGCCCGAACCGGCCCCCGCCCCCGAACCGCAAAAGACCTCGGCGATCAAGTCGTTGCAGGACATCACCGATCTCTGCTCGAAGAACCGCGCGATCAAGATGCGCTCGGAAATCCGCAATTTCGTGCGGCTGGTGCGGCTTGAGCCCGGCCGGCTGGAGGTCAACCTTCTGCCCGGCACATCCGCGACCTTCCTCAACGATCTCGGCGCGAAGCTTCGGGAATGGACCGGCGAGAGCTGGTTCGTCAGCCTCAGCAAGGAGGCCGGCGCGCCGACGCTGCTGGAAGCCGAGGAAGCCGAGCGCGAACAGCGCTTCCGCGATGCCCGCGAGGACCCGGAGATCGCCGCGATCCTGAAATTCTTCCCCGGCGCTGAAATCCGCGACGTGCGGGTGCGTGCCGAAACGGAAACGGCCGATACGGCCGAGAGCGACGCGCCCGACGCCGCCATGAACGAAGACGGCGACGTGCTGCCGGAAGACGATATCGACGAATAGAAACAACATTCAAGGAGATGACATGCGCGATCTGATGGGCATGATGGGCAAGGTCAAGGAAATGCAGGCCAAGATGGAGCAGCTGCAGGAAGAGATCGCGGCCGCCCGGGTGGAAGGCGTTTCCGGCGGTGGCATGGTGACAATCGAGATGACCGGCAAGGGCGACATGCTGTCGATCAAGATCGATCCGAGCCTGCTTGCCGGCGACGAGGCCGAGATGCTGGAAGACCTGATCGTTGCCGCCCACCGCGACGCCAAGGACCGCGCCGGCGAGAAGGCGGAGGAAATGACCAAGGAACTGACCGCCGGCCTGCCGATCCCGCCCGGCATGAAGCTGCCCTTCTGAGGACAGCGCCATGACGCTCGGCGCGCTCGCCCTTTTCGCCATCACGCTGTTCGTCGCCGCCGGCTCTCCGGGGCCGAGCGTGGCCGCCCTCGTCGCCCGCGTGCTTGCGCGCGGGCATCGCGACGTGCTGCCGTTTCTGGCGGCGATGTGGCTGGGCGAGGCGCTGTGGCTGACGCTGGCGGTGTTCGGGCTGGCGGCCGTCGCCACCAGCTTTCACGGCGTGTTCGTGGCGATCAAATGGGCGGGCGTCGCCTATCTTTTCTGGCTCGCCTGGAAGATGTGGTTTGCAAGGACAGAGACCGCCTGCGAGGAATTGCCGCAGGCAAGCTCCAGCTGGAAAATGTTTTTGACCGGCATCAGCATCACCATCGGCAATCCCAAGATCATGATGTTCTATGTGGCGCTGCTGCCGACGATCCTCGATCTCGCAAGCGTCACTCTTGTCGGCTGGCTGGAACTCACCGTCACCCTGCTGCTGGTGCTTGCCATCGTCGATCTCGCATGGGTGTTCCTGGCCGCCAGGGCCCGCCGCCTACTGAAAAGCCCGCGCGCCATGAAGATCGCCAACCGCCTCAGCGCCGGCATGATCGGCGGGGCTGCGGTGGCGATTGCGACGCGGTAAGAACGCTGGCGACCCTCACCGGCCCCCTCGTTGCGAAGACGCGAACATGCGATTTGCGTGCCGGTGTTCGGCTTGAGCCCCCCTCATCCGGCCTTCGGCCACCTTCTCCCCTCAGGGGAGAAGGGGCGGCGCTTCGCGTTTGATGACAGTGCCTGACGGTTACTCAGAGAATGCCCCACGCTCCCCCTCTCCCCGTGGGGAGAGGGTGGCGCGAATGCGCCGGGTGAGGGAGCGGCCCTTGCAGTCACTCCCCGATCTTCGTCGTGTTCCCAGGGGTAAGCGGGCAAGGTCCGAAAAACGACCGGACCATCGAAGCAGGTGTGGAATTGACGACAGTCCTTGCTCCCACGCCGGATAATGTTTCCATTGCCCGCCGCAATCGGATAAAGCGCACTCATGGCAAAGCGAGTCACCGGTCCCGAAATCGAAAAACTGATCCAGCTTCTGGCGAAGGTGCCGGGGCTTGGGCCGCGGTCGGCCAGGCGGGCGGCGCTGCATTTGATCAAGAAGCGCGACCAGTTGATGGGCCCGCTCTCCGGCGCGATGCAGGATGCCTATGACAAGGTGAAGATCTGCACCACCTGCGGCAATGTCGACACATCCGATCCCTGCACGATCTGCACCGATCCGACCCGCGACCAGGGCCTCGTCATCGTCGTGGAGGATGTCGGCGATCTGTGGGCGCTGGAGCGTGCTGCGGCGCTCAACGCCGCCTATCACGTCCTCGGCGGCACGCTGTCGCCGCTCGACGGCATCGGCCCGGACGATCTCACCATCGCCGCCCTTGTCGACCGGGTGAAGGCCGGCGAGGTGCGCGAGCTGATCATCGCCGTCAACGCCACCGTCGAGGGCCAGGCGACCGCCCACTACATCACCGATCAGCTCGAAGGCCTCGACATCAAGGTCACCCGGCTTGCCCACGGCGTGCCGGTCGGCGGCGAACTCGACTATCTCGATGAGGGCACGCTGGTGGCAGCGCTCAGGGCGCGGACGAGCCTGTAGCTTACGCGGCTCTCCCGCTTCGATATTCGTGAACTGGCAACCACTGGACCAAGGTTCGTCCAGCCGGAAACCTATCCTGATTTCAGCGCATTGCTGACGCATTCGCCGAGACGCTCCGCCAACTGCCGGGCGACCTCGCTTCGGTCCGTCCAGTCATCTGCGACCTCGCCAAGATAGGCC
>NZ_DEPM01000259.1:0-24141 GCF_002358775.1 Martelella sp. UBA3392 | reverse complement strand
ACATAGAGCCAGTCGCGGATGTTTTCGCCCTTGCCGTAGACCGGAATTGCCTTGCCGGCGAGCGCATTGAGAATCACCACCGGGATCAGCTTTTCGGGGAAGTGGTAGGGTCCGTAATTGTTGGAGCAATTGGTGACCAGCGTCGGCAAGCCATAAGTCTCGTGCCATGCGCGCACCAGATGGTCGGATGCCGCCTTGGAAGCCGAATAGGGCGAGCGCGGATCGTATGGCGTCTCTTCGGTGAACATGCCTTCCGGCCCGAGCGAGCCGAACACTTCGTCAGTCGAGATATGGTGGAAGCGGAAGCTCTCGGGCCGGCCGCGGGCAACCCAATAGGCGCGCGCCGCCTCCAGCATGTTGTAGGTGCCGTTGATATTGGTCTCGATGAAATCGCCCGGTCCGTCAATCGACCGGTCCACATGGCTTTCGGCCGCCAAATGCATGACGGCGTCGGGCTGATGGTTGGCGAACACGCGGTCGAGTGCCGCGCGATCGCGGATATCGGCCTGCTCGAAGGCGTAAAGCGGGCTGTCGGCCACGCTTGCGACATTGTCGAGACAGGCGGCATAAGTCAGCGCATCAAGGTTGACGACGTGAAAGCCGCGCGCGACGGCAAGCCGCACCACGGCCGAACCGATAAAGCCTGCCCCGCCGGTGACCAGGAGTTTCATAAGCGGACCTCAGAATGTGAAGGGATTGTCGAAATCCGCAAAGGACGGCGCATCGCGATCCTTTGCGGAAACGGTGAAGTCGATATCCTTGAGCGGCCAGTCGATGCCGATATCGGGATCGTCGAAGCGCACGCTGCCGTCGCATTCCGGCGCATAATAGTCCGAACACTTGTAGATGATCTCGGTGTCTGGCTCCAGCGTCATGAAGCCATGCAGAAAGCCTTCGGGGATCAGCAACTGCTTGCCATTGTCGAAGGAAAGCTCCGCCCCGAACCACTGGCCGAAGGTCGGCGAGCCCTTGCGCGCGTCCACCGCCACATCAAAGAGCCGGCCCCGTCCGCACCGCACCAGCTTCGCCTGCGCATGCGGCGGCGCCTGGAAATGCAGACCCCGCACCGTGCCCACCGTCTTGGAAAGCGAATGATTGTCCTGAACGAAATCGATATCGATACCGTGGCCGGCAAGCACCTTGCGATTCCAGCTTTCGGAGAAGAACCCGCGCTCATCGCCAAAACGGCGGGGCGTGATGAGCATAAGCCCTGCAATGTCGAGTTTCTGAATGTCCATGGCCGGTCCCCGGTCTCGCATACAATATCTGTGCCTTCGATTACACGAGGTGGCGAGGGGGAACAAGTTACCCTCTCAAATCGCGCGTTGGCGTTTGAAAGTTGTACCCGCGGTGTGGATTATATGTGGACTTACGCGCTCCGCCCCGCTGAGCCGTCGCCTTTGCGCTCCCTGGCCATAGGCAGACGCATGTGAAATCCTGTAAAGGAATATCGGTGAACATCAGGAATGCGTTGCCTTGAAAAACATCTTCATCTCCGTCGTCTATTTCAAAGCGGCGCCGCTGATCAAAACCGGGTATCTCAATCCCATCCAGGCCGGCCGGGCGCTGGGGCGACATGCGTTTGCGGAGGCAATCGGGGATGATACCGGGGTCAATATCTCGGAAAAGAACATAAGCTGGAATGAGCTGACGGCGCTTTATTGGATGCGGCACAATGTCGATGCCGAGTTCTATGGCATGATGCATTATCGCCGCCTGTTGGTGTTTGCCGAAAAGCCGCCGAAGCGCCTTGCTTTCTCGGAGGTCACCGAGCGCGAGATCGAGCGCTACGGCTGGAAGGACGATCTCATCGAGAAGGCCTGCGAAGGCGCCGATATCCTGACGCCGCAAATGCGCGATATCTATCTGCCGGGCCTGCCCGAGGTGCTGATGTCGGCGGGCGAATTCTATGCCCACCAGCATCACGGAAAGGACATGGAGATTGTCGAGGAGATCGTGAAGGCCCGTTTCCCGGCGATCTATCCGTTTCTGGTGCAGGTGCTGGCCGGCCGCAAGGTGTTCTTCAACAGCATCACCGTTATGCGCAAACCGCTGTTCCAGGAATTTTGCGATTTCCTGTTCGAAACGCTGGAAACGGCGGAACAGCGGATCGATACCAGCGGCTATGATCCCTACCAGAAAAGGATATGGGGCTTCCTTTCGGAATATCTGACGAACGCCTATGTGCACTACGCCAAGGCGGTTCACGATGCCAGGGTGCGGGAACTGCCGCTCACCTGGGGCATGCGGCCCCGCCCGCAGGTCGCCCCCGAAGAGGTGCTTGAAACGGCGCGGAAGAAGCGCGACGCCGTCGTCGCACGCGCGGCGGCTGAGGGAGGCGATATCAATGTCGTGCTCTCCGTCGATGACCGATACGCCCCCCATGCCGCGGTAACGATGCTCTCCGCCCTGAAGACGACTGAAACGCCGGCCCGGCTCAGCTTCTTCATCCTCAATGGCGGCAATATTTCCGAGGCGAACCGGTCCAAGCTCACCGAAACGGTCACGGCGGCCGGTGGCCGGCTCGAATTCATCGATATCGACGACCGCGACCTGCGCTTCCTGCCGCTCAACCGCGACTATGTCTCGATCGCCACCTATTACCGGCTGGTGATGCACCGCTACCTGCCGGAGGACGTGGACAAGGCCATCTATATCGACGCCGACACGATCGTCGTCGATCCGATCGAAAACCTCTGGGATATCGATCTCGAAGGCCATCCCGTCGCCGGCGCGCCGGATGATGCCGGCTTCCACCAGGCGCGGCGGTTGCAGCTTTCCGCCGATCACCGCTATTTCAATGCCGGCGTCATGGTGTTCGACATCGCCCGGTTCCGAGAGATGGATATCGCGGCCGACGTGCTTTCGGCCTTTCGCAAAAAAGGCCCCTATATCGTCTCGCAGGACCAGGACCTGCTCAACATCCTGTTCGAGAACGACACGAAAATCCTTCCGCTGTCGTGGAATGCGGGCACACGCATCTATCGCGCCAATCCGCTGGAGCCCTCCTATAGCGAGGAGGAGGCCTATGAGGCCGCGCGGGCGCCTTCAATCGTGCATTTCACCGACGTCAAAAAGCCCTGGCACACCAAATGCACCCACCCCTTCACCGAACTCTACTGGGATTATCGCAATCTCACGCCCTGGGCGGAGACCGCCGGCGAGGCCCGCAAGCGGCGGCTGATCCAGAAGGCCCGCCGGCTGCTCAGGGCGCGCGACCGGCGGTTCGAGCGGAAACTTTCATAGGCGCGGCACCCGTCCATCCGGCAGACACTGCGGAGGGCTACGGGCCTGCCGGTATCGCCGTATTCAGGAAGCTCTCGATGAGGGTCAGCACCTCGCGGTGAATGTCCTCCCGGCCGCGCGTGCCACCGTCCTTGCAGACAATCCCCTCACCCGGCGCCTCCTCTTCGATCAAAGCGGCAGCGCCCGGCTTGCAGAGCTGCATGAAGCTGAAATGCATGGCATCGGGGATTTCGACATAGGTTGCGGAAGCGGCCGGCAGATACTCCGCGAGATAGCCGCTTTCGAGCGCAGCCGGGAGATCCCCAATATCGGTGCCGGCGCCGATGACGAGCGCCGGAACATCCACGGCGGCAAGGCTCTTCGGGGTGAAGCCGCGCGCCATGCCGAGATCGAGAGAGACGAAGGCGCCAAGCCGCGGATCACCCATATCCGTATCAAGTTCCGGTCTTTGCAGTCCGAGCTCGGCCGAAAGGCCGCAGACTCGGGGATTCGGATGGGCCCGGCAATCCGCTTCGAAACTGGCGGCGCCGAACCGGGCGCCGGCCAGAGCCGTGACCGTCCATCCGCCAAGGGAATGACCGATGGCCGCGATTCGCCCCTCATCCACGCGCCCGCCCAGCCCGGGATCGGCGATCAGGGCGTCGATGACCCGGCTGAGGTCATGCGGTCGCTCCCATAGCCGGGCGGCCTGTTCGGGCGCGGTGTCGAACGTGGTGGTGCCGGGATGATCCGGCGCTGCGACGATATAGCCCTTCCCCGCAAGCGAGCCCGCCAGCCAGTTCAAATTGCGCCAGCTGCCGCGATAGCCGTGGGAGAGAACCACCAACGGATGTTCGCCGGCGCCAGGCGCTGCGTCCCGGATCGCGGGAACCCCGAAGAATGCGGGATTCTCGCCGACGACCGTCGCATCGCCTCCGCCTGCGGCCGGATACCAGATGGCGACGTGAAGCGGCCGGGTTCCGTCCAGTTCGGCATCGCGAAACCCGACGGCATCAGCGGAACAGGCAAGAGAGGCGAGCGACAGGAACAGCCCACACGTTACAGATAGAAATTTCAGCATGAGAACCCCCGGTTGGATACATGCGGGCGACATAACCCTTAAACCGGAAACACGAGAGACCTGAAACGCGATTCAGGACGAAAATAATCAACGCCGACGCCTGCGGAGCGGAGGCTTTCCGCCGCCTCAGCCGCCGCCGAGAATCTGCATCAGCGTTCGCCGCTTCGGCGTCGAGGGCGTGGCGGCGGCGGCCGGCGGCTCTTCTCCGAGCTGGCCGAGAAGCTCGACCAGCGTCTTCGGGCCATTGTCATTTGCCGGCGGCGCAGCCCTCGGTTCGATAATCCTGCCGCCGCCATAAAGCGGCTGCGGCTTCAGGCCGCGATGCGCGGTCGCCATGTAATCCTGCCATATCCGGGCCGGCAGCTTGCCGCCGGTGACGTGGCGCATCGGGGAATTGTCATCATTGCCGACCCAAACGCCGGTGGTCAGGTTGGCGGTGAAGCCGACGAACAGCGCATCGCGGGAGGATTGCGTCGTGCCGGTCTTGCCGGCGACCTGCCAGCCGGGGATCTGCGCGGCCTTGCCGGTGCCCTCGGTCACCACCCGCATCAGCATGGCGTTCATGTTCGCCGCGGTCTGGGGCGAAAGCACCCGCTCAGGCGCCGGCGGCACGGCCTGGTAGAGCGACTGCCCGCCCGCGGTCTTCACGCTTTCGATCAGGTAGGGCGTGGCCTTGAAGCCGCCATTCATGAAGGCGGTGTAGGCCCCGGTCAGTTCCAGCAGCGACACTTCGGACGTGCCGAGCGCGAGCGAGGCGTTGGCTGTAATATCCGAGGTGATGCCGAGCCTGTGGGCGACGTCCACCACATAGCCGGGGCTTGCCTCCATCACCAGCTGTGCGGCGATGGTGTTGACGGAATGGGCCAGCGCATTGGTCAGCGTCATCGGGCCGGAATAGGTCTTCTCGTAGTTCTCCGGCGTCCAGTCGTCGATGGTAATCGGCGCATCGTTTCTGACCGAACCCGGCCGGTCGCCAATTTCGAGCGCGGCGGCATAGACGAAGGGTTTGAACGCCGAGCCCGGCTGGCGCTTGGCGGTCACGGCCCGGTTGAACTGGCTCTTGGAATAGTCGCGCCCGCCGACCAGCGCCCGGATCGCGCCGGTGGCATCGACCGAAACCAGCGCCCCCTGCTCCACCCGGTCCTTCTCGCCGTTCGCATCAAGCGCGCTCTTCAGGCTTTCGCCGGCGGCGCGTTCGAGACCGGGGTCGATGGTGGTGGTGACCACGATATCGGTCTTCACTTCACCGATCATCGGCTCGAGACGCTGCATCACCATATCGGCGACATAGTTTTCCGGTCCGGTCCAGTAGCTTGGCGCGCGCGTCGGCTCGCGGGCCATGGCGGTCGTCATGTCGCTGTCGTCGATCATGTTCTGGTCGTGCATCGCGGCCAGCACAACCTGGGCGCGCTCTTCGGCCGCTTCCGGATCGCGGGCGGGCGAGAGCCGCGACGGCGCTTTCAGAAGGCCCGCCAGCAGCGCCGCCTCGCCAAGCGTCACGTCGCGGGCCGATTTATCGAAATAGCGCTGCGAGGCCGCCTCCACACCATAGGCGCCGGATCCGAAATAGACCCGGTTCAGATACATCGCAAGGATCTGGTCCTTGGTGTATTCATGCTCCAGCCACAGCGCCATCAGCGCTTCCTGCACCTTGCGCTCCAGTGTCTGGGCGTGGGAAAGCAGCACGTTCTTCGCCAATTGCTGGGTCAGCGTCGAGCCGCCCTGAACCAGGCCGCCATGCTGGAGATTGGTGATCATGGCGCGGGCGATGCCGACCGGGTCGACGCCGAAATGGGAATAGAAGCGCCGGTCCTCGATCGCGACAACGGCCATGGGAATAAAGGGCGACATCTCGTCGAGCGACAGCGCCTCGCCGCCGGTCGCGCCGCGATTGGCGATCAGCGAGCCGTCGGTGGCAACAATCTTGACGTTGGGCGCGCGGTCTGGCACCGCCCATTCATCGACAGGCGGCAGCTTGGAGCCGTAATAGATGACGATGCCGACAACCGCGATCGCGCCCCAGACGGCGGCAACCATGCCCCAGTAGAACACGAAGCGGAGTGCGCGCATCAGACCGCCGCCGGAGGCGGCGCGCGCCCTCTTCTTCGACTTCCGTTTTTTCTTTTTGGCAGGCTTCGCCGGCGCTCCGCCGCCAAGGCCGAAAAGCGAGGGTTCGGTTCTTTCGCGCTTGTTCTTCTTGCTTGCCATGACGGGCCGCAGGCACCTTTCGTTTCCGTCTCCGGTCTATCCCGGTCACTTTAAGGTGGTATTAAGGCGCGGGTGGTTCGGCAGACGCATTGCGGCAAAAGATATCAACGAGGGTTAACGCAGGCTGAACGGGTTGGCGTCGCGTATGACAGACTCTGCCATCCATCAACCTTCCAGCTTTCTGCCGGTTTGCTTTTAAGCCTTTCAACAACTTTCAGCCCCAGTTTGGTTCACGCGTCATGCAGAAAACAATCTCCCCCCTTGAGGGGGAGATGTCGCGAAAGCGACAGAGAGGGGTATGGGCATAAGCCGCAAGCTCTGAACGTGGCGAGAGAGTTCACCCCTCTCTGCCCCTATCGGGGCATCTCTCCCTCAAGGGGAGAGATTATGAACTGAGAGCCCGCGCTCACCGCGAAAGCGCGTCGAGGATCCGGATCCAAGAGCGGATGCCCTTGTGGAACGAGGTCAGTTCGTATTTCTCGTTGGGCGAATGGATGCGGTCATCATTGAGGCCGAAGCCGACCAGCAGCGAATCCATGCCGAGCTTTCTCTGGAAATCGCCGACGATCGGGATCGAGCCGCCCATGCCGATCACCACGGCGGGTTTCGGCCATTCCTGCGAAAGCGCCGCCTGCGCCTTCTTCAGGAACGGCGCGTTGTAATCGAGATGGATCGCGGGCGAACCGCCATGGGGATGAAATTCCGCGCTGCAATCTGCCGGCAGTTTCGAGCGCACATAGGCGCGGAAGCTTTCGCGGATCTTCACCGGGTCCTGAGTGCCGACGAGGCGGAACGAGACCTTGGCGGAGGCCTGTGCCGCGATCACCGTTTTGAAGCCCTCGCCGGTATAGCCGCCGGTAATGCCGTTCACCTCGGCCGTCGGCCGCGTCCAGGTCAGTTCCAGCACCGAGCGGCCCTTTTCGCCGGAGGGTTGCGAAAGACCAATCTCACCGAGAAACCGGGCATCGGTCTCACCTAGCTGTTCCCAGCCTTTCTTGACGTCCTCTGGCGTTTCCTCGACGCCGTCGTAAAAGCCCGGCAGCGTCACCCGGCCGTTCTCGTCGTGGAGGCCGGCGAGGATGTCGGCGAGGATATGGATCGGGTTCGCCGCAGCGCCGCCGAAAAAGCCGGAATGCAGATCGCGGTCGGCAGCCTTGATCACCACCTCGTCGCCCACAAGGCCGCGCAGCGTGGCGGCAATCGCGGGCGTCTCGCGGTCCCACATGCCGGTATCGCAGACCAGCGCGAAATCGGCCTTGATCAGGTCGCCATGCTCCTCGATGAAGGCCGGCAGCGATGGCGAACCGGATTCTTCCTCGCCCTCGAACATGATCGTGATCTTCACCGGCAGTTCGGCATTTTCCTCGCGATAGGCCCGGCAGGCCTGGAGGAAGGTCATCAACTGGCCCTTGTCGTCGCTTGTGCCGCGCCCGGTGATCACCTTGGTGCCGGCGGTGCTGTCCTTGATCTTCGGGTCGAAGGGATCGTCTTCCCACAGCGACAGCGGATCGACGGGCTGAACGTCGTAATGGCCGTAGAACAGCACATGCGGCGCGCCTTCCGGCGCGTTCTCGCTGGTCGCCACCACCATCGGATGGCCCTTGGTCTTGTGGGCCTCGGCCAGAAAGCCGAGGGTCTTCAGCTCCGCGACCAGCCAGTCGGCGGCTTCGGTGCATTTTTCCTTGTAGGCCGGATCGGTGGAGATCGACGGAATTCGCAGAAGGGCGAACAGCTTGTCGAGGCTTGAGGGCAGATTGTCGTCGGCGCGCTTCAAAATCGCGTCTAGCTGGGCCATGGGGAACCTCCGATAGGCGGGCAAATCATGGTCGGACCATAGGCCAGCAAGCGGCGAATGAAAACCTCGATCAGGGCGGGAAGCGGGCAAAGAAAAAGCCGCCATGGCCTGGAGGGGGGGACTGACCATGGCGGCTGCTTTTTTGGACAAAGGCCGGAGAGGGGGATGGAGCCTTTGTCCTTTTGTCCGAAGAGGCGGGGGACGGGCCTTCTTCGAACAGCGGCGTGATCAAGCGCCGTTGGTTAGTAGATGTACTCTGAAATGTGTCGATTCAAGGGAAGCAAGAGCCCCGTTTCGTTACAAATCAGTAATCTGTGCAAAATTTTCGTCGATTACCGTGCTCAGTGCCCGGCGGCACTGGAGAAAAGGTTCATCACCAGCACGCCGCCGACGATCATGGCGATGCCGACCCAGGCGGCAAGATCTAGGCTCTGGCGCAGAACGATAACGCTGACAGCCGCCGTCAGCACGATGCCGAGACCGGCCCAGATCGCATAGGCAACGCCGAGCGGTATCGTCTTCAGCGCCTGAGACAGGCAGAAAAAGGCGATGATGTAGAACACCGCGACGCCGATCGTGGGCAACAGACGGGTGAAGCCATAGGATTTCTGCAGAAGGGTAGAGCCGATCACCTCGCAGACGATCGCGATACCGAGGGCGCCATAGGCCGCGAGCGCAGGGTTCATTTCCGTTCCTTCTCCAAAAAACTCAGTGCGCCTCGTCCCAGTTGTGGGCGGCGCGGGCATCGACCTTTAGCGGAACCGCCATCGAAACGGCGGGCATGGCGGCGTTTTCCATGATGTCGACGATCACGGCGCGGGTCGCGTCGACCGCGTCGTCCTCGACCTCGAAAATCAGTTCGTCATGGACCTGAAGCAGCATCTTCGCCCGCTCGGCAAGCCCGGCCTCGCCGAGCGCCGGCTCGATCCGGGTCATGGCGCGGCGGATGATATCGGCGGCAGAGCCCTGGATCGGCGCGTTGATGGCGGCGCGCTCGTTGAAGCTTCTGACCTGATGGTTGGAGGATTTGATTTCCGGATAATGGATCTTGCGGCCGAAAATCGTCTCGACATAGCCGACATCCCGCGCCCACTCCTTGGTGGCTTCCATATAATCGCGGATGCCGGGGAAGCGTTCGAAATAGCGCTTGATGTAGTCGCTCGCCTCGGAGCGCTCGATGCCGAGCTGGTTGGACAACCCGAAGGCGGATATGCCGTAGATGATGCCGAAATTGATCGCCTTGGCGCGCCGGCGCACATCGCCCGGCATGCCTTCCACCGGCACGCCGAACATTTCCGATGCCGTCATCGCATGAATGTCAATGCCGTCGGCGAAGGCCTGTTTCAGCTGCGGAATATCGGCGACATGGGCGAGCACGCGAAGCTCGATCTGGCTGTAGTCCGCCGACAGCAGCTTGTGGCCCGGATTGGCGATGAAGGCGGTGCGGATCTTGCGGCCTTCGGCGGTGCGCACCGGAATATTCTGCAGGTTCGGCTCCGACGAGGAGAGCCGCCCGGTTGTGGTCGAGGCCAGCGAATAGGAGGTGTGGACGCGCTTGGTCTGAGGGTGAATATAGCCCGGCAGCGCATCGGTATAGGTCGATTTCAGCTTGGTCATCTGCCGCCAGTCGACGATCCGGCTAGGCAGCGGCAGGCCCTCTGCGGCGAGATCGTCCAGCACCTGCACGGCGGTGGACCATTGCCCGCTCTTGGTCTTCTTGCCGCCGGGAAGTCCCATCTTGCCGAACAGGATATCGCCGAGCTGCTTGGGCGAGCCGATGTTGAATTTTTCGCCCGCCAGTTCGTAGATTTCATCTTCGAGTGCCGCCGCCTTCTGCGCCAGCTCGCCGGAAAGCCGTGACAGGATCTGCCGGTCGACCGAGATGCCGCGCTCTTCCATGCGGGCAAGCACCGGCAGAAGCGGCCGTTCGAGCCGCTCGTAGACGGTCATCACCCGCTCCGCGGCAAGCCGGGGTTTGAGCACCAGCCAGAGCCTGAGCGTCACATCGGCATCTTCCGCCGCGTAAGCCGTGGCGCGGTCGATATCGACATAATCGAAGGTGACCATATTGCGGCCGGAGCCGGCAACCTCCTTATAGGGGATCGGCTGGTGGCCGAGCCATTTTTCCGACAGCGCGTCCATGCCATGCCCGCCCATGCCGGAATCGAGCACATAGGAGAGCAGCATGGTGTCGTCGAAATTCTTCACCGTGATGCCGAGACGCAGCATCACGAGGTAATCATATTTGAGGTTCTGGGCGATCTTCATGACCGCCTCGTCCTCGAGCAGGCCCTTCAGCGCGGCAAGTGCTGCGTCGAACGGTATCTGCCCCTCGGCGAGCCCGCCGCCGAGCAGATCGTCCTGGCCGGCCTTGTGGGTGAGCGGCACATAGGCCGCGCGGATCACCGCGCCGTCATCGGCGGCATCCTCGTCGTAGAGCGCCAGCGAGAAGCCGACGAGTTCGGCCTGCATCGCATCGAGCGAGGTGGTTTCGGTGTCGAAGGCGACAAGGCCGCGTTCGCGCGCCGTCTCGATCCAGCCTTCCAGCGCGGTCAGATCGCGGATCGTCTCGTAGTTGTCGCGGTTGATCGGCAGCGACGCAAACCGCGCCGCCCGTCCCGCGGCAAGATCGGCCGGGCGCTTGCCGTCCGTCGCGCCGGGAGCGGTCGCTGCGGCCGGCGCCTTGCCCTCACCCGGATCAAGGTCGGGCCCGTGGGCGTCAGCGCCCCATTTGACGTCGACAGGCGCGGCCTCGATCGCCTGCGCCTCGGCGCCGGTGGCCTCGGCCACGCGACGGGTCAACGAGTTGAACTCCATCGCCTTCAGGAAGGAGACCAGTTTCGGCCCGTCCTGCGGCTCCAGCGACAGCGCGTCGAGCGGCACATCCACCGGGCAATCCTGCTTCAGCGCCACAAGCTGCCGCGAGACCAGCACCAGTTCGCGGCTGGCGATGATGTTTTCGCGGCGCTTGTTCTGCTTGATCGATTCGGCATTGGCGAGAAGATTGTCGAGATCGCCGAATTCCTCCAGCAGCGTTGCCGCCGTCTTCGGGCCGATGCCCGGAACGCCCGGCACATTGTCGACCGAATCGCCCGTCAGTGCCTGCAGGTCGATCATCTTTTCCGGCGGCACGCCCCATTTGTCGATCACTTCCGGCACGCCGATCTGGCGGTCCTTCATGCCGTCATACATGTGGACCTTGGGGCCGACGAGCTGCATCAGATCCTTGTCGGAGGAGATGATGGTGGCGTCGCCGCCCGCCTCCACCGCCATCCGCGCATAGGTGGCGATGATATCGTCGGCCTCATAGCCTTCCATCTCGATGCAGGGCAGGTTGAAGGCACGGGTCGCCTCGCGAATCAGCGCGAATTGCGGCACCAGATCCTCCGGCGGCGGCGGGCGATGGGCCTTGTAGTCGGGATAGATTTCCTTGCGGAAGGTCTTCGAGGAATAGTCGAAAATCACCGCCAGATGCGTCGGCGTGACGCCCACGGAGGTGTCGCGCGCCTGTGTCAGAAGCTTCCACAGCATGTTGCAGAAGCCGGAAACGGCGCCCACGGGCAGGCCATCGGATTTGCGCGTCAGCGGCGGCAGCGCATGGAAGGCGCGGAAGATGAAGCCCGAGCCGTCAATCAGGAAAAGGTGATCGTCTTTTTTCATGGCGAATCCATAGCCGCTCGGGCGGCAAAGGTCCATGGCCCGCAATCCCGCTCACCCGGCTTTTGAAGCCGCCCCGAGGCATCCGGTAGAACCAGCGGGAAAACCCGCCGGGGAGAATCGACGGGCTGTCCGGGCGCTACCCGCCCCGGCGCTTGCGGGTCTGCACTTCCGAGAGGAACATGCCGAGTGCGATGGCGACGCCCTGGAACATCATCTGCCAGGAGGTTTCCAGACCCAGCACCTTCAGCGCCTGACCGAGCTGGGTGAGGAACAGGGCCGCGCCCGCCACCGCGATCATCGAGCCGATGCCGCCGGAAATCGCCGTGCCGCCGAGCACCGCCGCGGCGATCGGCGCCAGCAGATAGGGATTGCCGACATCGAGCGTCGGGTTGCGGATGAAGGCGGAAAGCAGCACGCCGACAATGCCGTAAAGCAGCGAGGCGGCGACGAAGGCGCCCGCCTGATAGCGGCGTATTTCGACGCCGGTGGCATAGGCCGCGCGCGGATTGGCGCCGACGGCCTCGAACCGCCTGCCGAGCTGGGTACGGCGCAGAAGCACGGTCAGCACCAGCGTCAGCGCGATCGTGATCCAGATCGTGGTGTTGAGGCCCAGAAAGCGGGCCTCGCCGAATTCGGCAAGCACGGTCGGCACCCCGGCTTCGGCGGGAAGCGAGCCGCGATACCAGAGCGTCAGGCCGGCCACGATCGCCCCCGTCGCCAGCGTCACGATCAGCGCGTTCAGCTTCAGCCACGCGACCAGCACGCCGTTGACGAGACCGACCATCATGGCAAAGGCCAGCGCCAGCGCCGTGCCGATCACGGCCGAGCCTTCCGCGCCTCCCGACGTGCCGAGCAGCACCGTGCTCGACAGCGTCACGATCGCCGGCACGGACAGATCGATGCCGCGCGCCATCAGCACCAGCGCCTGCCCCATGGCGGCAATGGCGAGGAAACTCGCGAACGGCAGGATGCTGGTGACCGATGTGCCGGAAATGCTGCGGGGCAGGAACAAAGCACAGAGCGCGAGCAATATGGCAAGCGCGATCCAGATCGCCGCGAACTGCATCTGGATCACGGGCACCCGTCCCTTGCCGCCGCGACCGGCCCGTGAAGTGGGCCGATATGATGACATGACGCTTGTTTCGGTCATTTTACCCTCATCGCTGTTGGAGGTCCGGGCCGGCATCACGCCGCTCGCTTCTCGGCCGGCGCAACCACCCTGCGCCGTCGCATGGCCGAAAGCAGCAGCGCCTCAAGCTCGCCGAGCCCGGAATAAAGGAAGATCGCAAGCAGGGTCATGACGCCGCCGGCGATAATGCCGAACGCGGTGGAAAGGCCGAGAAGCGTGATGACGTTGACCATGAGCGCGAAAAACAGGGCGCCGAACAGCGCACCGACAAACGAGCCGCGACCACCCGAAAGCGCCGCCCCGCCAAGCACCGCAGCCGCGATCGAGGTCAGCGCGTAATTGGCGCCGACCGTCGGCGCGCCGACGCCCACCTCCGAACCGAGGAAGAAGCCCGCGACCGTCGCCATCAGCGCGGCGAACACATAGGCGCGGACATGGACGAGGTTGACGCGCACGCCGTTGCGCTGGGCCGCGACCTCGCGAAACCCGACAGCCTTTGCCTCGAGACCCGAACGGGTCCGGTGCAGCCAGAAATCGAGCGCTATGGCAACGGCGACGAGCACGAAGATCGAGGCCGGCAGAAAGCCGATCCGCTCCTTCATCAGCCCGGTGAATTCCTGCGAGATCATGCCGCCCGGGATCGGACGCGCCAAGAGCGCCGCGCCCTGAAGAACGGAGAGCATGGCGATGGTGGTGATCACCGCGTTGATATTGGCAAAGCGGATCAGGCTGCCATTGATGAGACCCACGACCAGACCGATGCCGAGGCAGGCGAGAACGCCGAGGATCTGCATCGGGATCGGCATCTGGAAGGCGATCATATAGGAGGCGGCGACCACGGTGAGGCTCATCATCGAGCCGACCGAGACGTCGAGCCCCCTGACGAGCAGCACATGAAGCTGCGCCATGGCCGCGAGCGCCGCCGGCGCGGTCGCAAGCAGAATGTAGCGGATATTGACCGTGCGCAGGAAAACCTTGCTCTCGATTGCCGCATAGCCGCCGACGATCAGCGTCAACAATGCGAGGAAGACAAGCGGCACCCACCAGATGTTCGAGCCAGAAATCAGCGTGCGGAACACCTGCGACAGCGCGCCTGGGGCCTCCTCGCTTGCCTGCTTGGCATCACGCGCCCGCAGGAAACCGGAGACGATATTCTCCTCGGTCACCTCCTTGCCGGTGAGTTCTGAGACGATGCGACCGCGCGAAAACACCAGCACCCGGTCGCAGATGCCGGCAAGCTCCTGGGCATCGGAGGAATTGATCACCAGCGTGCCGCTTTTACCGAGATTGGCGCGGATCGCCTGATAGATATCGTGACGCGCGCCGGCATCGACGCCTTGCGTCGGCTCGTCGATCAGCACGGCATCGGCCTCGGCGCGGAACGAGCGCGCCAGCACCGCCTTCTGCTGGTTGCCGCCGGAAAGCCCGCTGACGGGCGTCTCCAGCGTGGCGGCGACGACGCCGAACTCGTCGCGCATTTCCTCGGCGCGACGCTGCTCGTCGCGCGACGAGACCAGGCCGCGCCGGACGAAATCGCGAAGCCGCGGCAGCGTCATGTTCTTGCGCACGCCGAGATCGGGAAAGATCGATTCCCCGGCGCGGTCGGCCGAAAGGCAGAGCACGCCGGAGCGCAGCGCGTGGCGCGGCTCGGTGACGTCCACGGCGCGTCCGAGACAGGTCACAGTCCCGGCATGGCTCGGATGCAGGCCGGCAATGGCGCGCAGCGCCTCGCGCTGTCCGTTGCCCTCCGCGCCGGCGAAACCGACGATCTCGCCGCGATGGGCGACGAAGGAGATGTCATCGAAGCCGTTGCCGCTGAGACCTTCCACCACCAATACCGGATCATGCACGATTGTGCCGGGTTTTGCCGGGTATTCACTTTCGACATCGCGGCCGATCATGCGCGATACCAGTTCGTACTCGGAGGTCTCGGCGGTGACCTCGAACGTGCCCTCATGGACGCCGTCCCTCAAAATGGTGACGCGATCGGCGAGGTCGAGGATTTCGGGCAGGCGATGGCTGACATAGACGATGCCGGTGCCTTCCACCGCGAGTTCGCGCACGATCCGGCTCAGATGAATCACCCCGTCATGATCGAGCGTCGAGGTCGGCTCGTCGAGCAGCAGAACGCGCGGTCGCGACAGCAGCGCCTTTACGATCTCGACGAACTGACGATGGGCGGACGTGAGATCTCCGACCAGACTTTTGGGAGAAATGCCGAGACCGAAGGGCGCGAGCTTCTTCTCCGCCCAGGCCGTCATGGCGCGATAGGGCACTTCGCCGGGGGCGGTGGCGAGATAGAGGTTCTGGGCAACCGTGAGTTCGCGCACCAGGCTATCGTCCTGATAGACAGTCGCAAGACCGTAGGACAGCGCCTGTCGCGGATCGGCGCGCTCCAGCATCCGCCCCGCGATCTCGACCGTGCCGCCATTGGGGGCGATCGCCCCGGAGGCGATCTTCATCAGGGTGGATTTGCCCGAGCCGTTTTCGCCGAGAATGGCGTGAACCTCGCCCGCGCGGCAATCAAAGCTGAAACCATCCAGCGCCTTCACGCCCGGATAGGTTTTGGAGACGTCGCGCATCGACAGGACGATTTCGGACATGGGTTACCCTCCCCTCATGAACAGAGCGCATGGCGGGCAGCGAGCGCCCGCCATGCCGGATGCGACAATCAGTTGAACATGGCCCGGAGCGTGTCGGGATCGACCATGGTCGAAACCGAAACCTCGTCCGGCAGGCTCGGATCGCACTGGTCGGCCGAGGCCTGCTTCATCGAGAACGGCACATCGAGATTGGCAGGGATTTCCTCGCCGGCAAGCGACATCATCGCCGCCGTCAGCGCCAGGCGCGCCTGGTAGTTCTGGCCGGAGGAATAGAAGATCTTGAAGTTCGGGTTTTCGGCCGCCTTCATGTCGCAGAACAGGCCCTGCTCGTCGGTGCGCAGCGCCACGACGATATCGAGCGGCTTGCCGGCGGACTGGTAGGCGCGCACGCCGCCGCGGAAACCGTCGGCATAGTCGTAGATATAGCCGTCGATGTCATCAAAGCGCGACAGGATCGCGGAAACGGCCGAGAACGTGCCCTCCTGGGTCCAGTTGGTATCCTCGGTGGCGACGATATCCAGACCGCCGATTGCGGCCGCTTCTTCCTTGGCGCAGCCCTGCCAGGTGGAGGACAGCGGGTTTCCGGGCGTGCCGCCGAGCGCCGCGATAGTGGCGGCATCCGGGTTGCCGGTGCGGATCGCCTTGACGAATTCCTTGCCGAGTTCGCAGATGTTTTCGGAGATATTGGTGACATAGTCGACGCCCGGCGTGCCGGCGACCGTGCCATTGTGCAGCACGACCGTGATGCCGGATTCGGTCGCTTCCCGGATCGACGGAGCAAGCGCCTCGCCATGGTCGGCGAAGGTGACGATCACATCCACGCCCTGCGCGATATAGGCGCGGAAGTCGGACAGCGCCTTGGCGGCGTCGCCACGGGCCGATGTGTAGGAGATGCGGCCGATCTCCGGATAGGTGAGCGCCTGCATGATGAATTCCATCTTGGTGACTTCGCGCCAGACGTTCTCGCCGAAGCCATCGGCATAGGCCACCGTCAGTTCGCCGCCGGTTCCGGTGTCGCATTGGTTGTTCTTCCAGCATTCGATGGCCTTGGCGCGCATCTCGTCGCTCACCGGAAGCGCGGCCCTGTCGAAGGTCTCGATGAAAACCGGGCCGACATCGGTGGTGCCGAGCCGCGATTGCAGAAGCTCTTCTGCCGACTGGGCGTGCGCCGCCACCGGCAGGCCGAGAGCGAGCATTGCGAGCGCTGTCGCGCGGACAGGCCTCTTCAGGCCGTTAAGATAGGTCATGGCAGTTCCTCTCCCTGGTTTTGAGGCCGGTCCATTCTGGCCGGCCGGATCGCCGCCCGCTTTGCCTCCTTGGCCTCGGCGGATCGGCGACCGTGCGGCCATACCCCTCGGATGGCCGCCGTCGATTACGCATACTATATTACGGTATTACGGTCATACGTCAATATGAATTAAACCCCTCCCGCCGATCGCGCCCCCTGAATGTGCCAACGCCGCCGGCATTGCGGCGGCGCAAGATTCCCATTCCGGAAATTTTTGCCGCGTCCGGCTACTGCGCCAGATAGCCGCCATCGATGACGAGTTCCGCGCCGGTGACGAAACTCGCCTCGTCGGAGGCGAGGTACAGGCAGCCATTGGCGATCTCGCGCGGCGTGCCGGCGCGGCCCATCGGCGTCATCCCGATGACGAACTTGTTGATTTCCGGGTCTTGCGCCTGGGTCAGCGGCGTATCGATGAAGCCCGGATGCACCGAGTTAACGCGGATGCCGTCGCCGACATGGGTAATCGCCGCGTTCTTGGTCATCATGATCACAGCCCCCTTGGAGGCGTGATAGGCATGAGCGCCCGGCACAGCGCCCTTGCCCCAGATCGACGAGACATTGATGATCGATCCGGATTTCTTCGATTGCATATGCGGGATCACCGCGCGCATGCCGAAGAACACGCCATCCTGGTTGACGCCCAGAACCTTGCGCCAGTTCTCCGTTGAGCCGTCGGCGACGCCGTCATAGACGGCAATGCCGGCATTGTTGACGAGGCAGTCGATCCGGCCCTGCTCGGCGATGATCCGCTCGATCGCATTGGCCCAGTCATCCTCGTTTGCCACATCGAGCTTCAGCCCGATGACGCCCTCCGGATAAACTCCGGACGGATTGCTGGTGCTGCCGGCGTAGACGATCGCCCCCTCCTCGCTGAAACGCTCGACCACGCCGAGACCGATCCCGCGCGAGGCGCCCGTCACCAGCGCCACTTTTCCTTCAAGCCGCATATTTTCTCCTCCCGATAATTTTGAGGCGCCTCCGCGCCATATTCGTGTAATACCGTATTATGATACGATGCGATAGTCCCGATCCGGAAGAGTTCAGCGCAAGTTTTGCACCGCCCGCGGTGAAATTTTTCCAGATTGGTCGAAACTGCTCGCCCAAGGACGAAGCCGTGGCCGTAGTTTCCGAGAAAACGCATTTCAGGGAGGACGGGCATGTCTGCCACAAACGTTGTCGGATGGATCGGCGTCGGAAAAATGGGCGCGCCGATGGCGGGCCATCTTCTGAAGGGCGGCATCGATGTGACCGTTTTCGATGCCCGGCCGGAAAACAGCGCGGCCATGGAAGAGCGGGGCGCGCGGACGGCGGAGAGCATCGAGGCCGTTGGCAGCGCCTGCAATGTGATTTTCACCTCGATCCCCGATGACCCGGCGCTTGCAAGCGTGGTCACGACACTTGCGCCGGCCATGCGGAAAAACGCGATCCTGATCGACACCAGCACGGTCAGCCCGCAGGCTTCGGCAGACGCCGCGCGCGTGCTTGCCGACCACGGCATCCGCTATCTGCGCGCGCCGGTTTCCGGCAGCACCACGATCGCGGCCGCCGCGAACCTCACCATACTCGCCTCCGGCAACGAGAGCGCCTGGCGGGAAGTCGAACCGCTTGTGACGCTGTTCTCAAGCGAGCGCCTCTATCTCGGCCCCGCCGACGAGGCGCGGTTCATGAAGCTGGTGCTCAACACGCTGGTCGGCGCCTCCGCCTCGGTTCTGGGCGAGGCGATCCTGCTTGGAGAGCATGGCGGGCTCGACCGCGCCCAGATGATGGACGTCATCCTCAAAAGCGCGGTAAGCTCACCCCTGCTCGGCTACAAGCGCGAGACCGTGGTGGTCGATGCGTCGGAGCCCGCCTTCCGGCTCGACCAGATGGTGAAGGATTTCTCGCTGATCCTTGCTGCGGCGAAAAGCGAGCATATAGATATGGATGTGAGCGCCCTGATCCTGAAGCAGTACGAAGCGGCGGCGCAAGACGGCATGGAGGGGCGTGATTTCTTCGCGCTGGTGGACTGGATCAGGGACCACGCGGCGCGCACCGGCTGAAGCGCATGGAAGGGCCCTTGGGAGGGGGCCGCCGGATGACCGAATATGAGATGCTGCGCATCATCGATTTCCTGAACGACCTCAACGGGCCGTTCAGCGCGGTCGTGGCCGAAAGTCGGGGCGACCCGGTTTTCGCGCTGACCCTGTCGCTGATGCAGGCCCACCTGACCGGCCGCGACATCACCAAGAGCGCGCTGGCCGAAAGCGGCGGTGTGCCCTTTGTCACCGCCATGCGCCATGTCAGCCAGATGATCGAGGACGGCAATATCGTGCTCGATCCGCGCACCGCCACCGGCCGCAGCTTCTACGTCCGCCCGAGCGAGAAGCTGCAGGAACGGTTCATGGCCTATTGCCGCAGCGTCAAGGCCGTGATCGGCCGCACCTTCGGCACCATCAATTCCGACGAGGATGTCGACGGCTTCTATTTCGGCGGCTCCAATTTCTCCCGCGTCGTCATCCCGCCGCCGCGCCTGCAGAGCCACCATGTTTCCGGCGGCAAGGAACTGCGCTTCCTGTTCCGCAAGGACAATTATTTCGAAGCGCTGCGCAACACCTGGGCCGATCTCAGGGCCAATATCGGCTCGATCCAGAATGTCGATCTGCTGCCGCTGCCCCAGCTCTACGACCGGATCATCGAGAACGGCCAGCGCAAGAGCTCCGAATTCGACGTGATCTGCGTCAACAAGCCCTGGGTCGGCGATCTCGTCGATCGCGGGCTGGTGCGCCCGCTTGACGAACTGATTGCAGGCAGCCGGATCCAGCCGCTCGACTTCTCCCCGATGGTCTGGGATTCCGGTGGCTGGCAGGGCACGCAATATGGCGTGCCGATCTACACCACGGTCGAGCTGTTTCTCGCCCGGCAGGACATTTTCGAGCGCGCCGGCCACCCCTATCCGCGCACTTTCGATCAGGTGATCTACGCCGCCCGCGCCCTGCAGCGGCCCTCCGAAGGGCTCTACGGTGTCGCGTGGAACGCCGCGGAGGGCATGCCGATCGCCAGCACCTTCATGGTGCTGCTCGGCTCCTGCAACGCCGCCTGCCTCAACCTGCCGCGCCGGCGCATCCATATGCCCATGCATGATCTGGTCTCAGACAAGCTGCGCGGCCAGGTGCTGACCGATCAGGCTTTCGAGGTGCTGGACTACATGCACCGCCTCGTCGACGTATCGGAACCGAACATTCTGGAGATGGACTGGGACCGCAGGGTGGAGGCGCTGCTGACCGGCAAGGCGGTGATGGGCTATTGCTGGTCGATGCATGCAGCACTCATGGAATATCACGTCAAATCCGTGGTCTCGCGCCGGATGCGCTATCTGGAACAGCCCAAGGGCAAGGCCGGCATGCACGCAAATCCGGTCGGCGGCTTTCACCTGATGATCCCGACCAATCTCGACGAGGACCGGGTGGCGCTCGCCTTCGACGCGATCAGCTGGATGTGCTCACCGGAGGTGATGAAGGAGCATGTGTCGGAAGGCTTTCCGGTCGCACCCCGCTTCTCGGTCGCCGCCGATCCCGAGGCCGCCGCGAGTTCGCCCGTCATGGGCGTGGTCGCGCGGCTGCTGAAATCCAATTCGGTGTGCACCTGGTCGCGCCCGGCCGTGCCGGAATATCATGGGATCGAGGCCGTTCTCGGCCGCGAAATCCATGCCGCATTGCGCGGCGACATCACCGACCGCGAGGCGCTGGAGCGCGCCCAGCGCGCCATCGACGGCCTACTCTCGACCCGCCAGACCGCCGCCGAAAGTTATGCCTGAGCATCGCCGCGCCTGAATAAATAGCCGCGCCTAGCCGGCCAGCATCTTCGCCAGCATGAAGCCGGAGCCGGCGCCCGTCCCCGCACCCGGCCACGTGGCCGCGCCGCACATGTAGAGCGAGGAAACCGGCGTCTTGTAGCGGGAATAGCCGGCGGCGGGACGGAACAGGAAATTCTGGTCGAGATGGTGCGAGCCCGACAGGCTGTCGCCGCCGATCAGGTTCGGGTTTTCCCGCTCCAGGTCGCGCGGAGAAAAGACTGCGCTCGCACGGACCTTCGCCCGTGTTCCCGGCGCATGGGTCTCGATGATATCGAGTACGCGCTCGGCATAGGCATGCTTGGCCTGATCCCAGTCGGTCTCGCTGATTCCACCGGCCGCATCGCCCTTAATCTCGGCAGGCAGCACCCGCACCTGCACCCACAGCACATGCTTGTCCTTCGGCGCGCGCGAGGGATCGACCGCCGAGGGCTGGCCGACGACGAGCGCCGGTTCGGCGGGCAGCAACCCGTCCATCGCCTCGGCATAAAGCCGCGACATCATCCGCATGTCGGGCGCGATGTGGATATAGGCATAGTCGCGGAGTTCGGCCCCCGCCGACCATGCCGGCAATTCGTCCATCGCCAGATGGATCATCATCGTGCCGGGGCCCGCGCGGAAATCGTCAAACGTGTCGCCAAGGTCTCCAAGCGGGCTGTTTTTCGGCACGAGATCGTCGAACAGCAGCTTCGGATGGACATTGGAAATCACGGCCTTGCGGGCGGAAATCGTCCGGCCGTTGGCGAGCGACACGCCCGTCGCCTTGCCGGCCTCATCGAGTTCCACGCCCACGACCCGCTCGCCAAGCAGGATTTCGCTGCCGCGCTCCTCCACCACCTTCGTCATCGCGCGGATGATGGTATCGGCGCCGCCCTTGCCGATCACCATGCCGAAAGCCTGGTTGGCCATCGATTCCAGATAGGGAAACAGCGCGCCGCCGGCGACATCCGGCGCGAAATCGAGATGCAGGCCCCAGGTCGCCATCATCACCTTGAGCTTTTCGTTTTCGAAATGCCGGTCGAGAAAATCGCGCGGGGTTGCGAGGAGCAGCCGCGCCAGCCGGTAAAGCCCTGCCGTGCCGAGCGCCCGCCAGGCTTTCCACACCGCCTTTGCCGTCTGGAAGGAGGGGATCGGCGCGCCCATCAGCGCGAAGATATGAGGCGCATCGCGGGAGAAATCGGCAAGCATTCGCTCCCAGGCTTCGGCATCCTTTTGCGAAAGTGCCGTAATGCCGGCTTTGGTCTCAGCCACATCCGTGCCGACGCCGAGCGCCGTTGCGTCACGGAACACGCTGGCGAAGCAATGGGGGGCCGGCACCAGTTCCAGCCCGGCCGCCGTCAGCGCCTCGCGATGGGCAGCGAAAAAACCGGAACCGGCGAACATCGAAAGGTTCATCGCGCCGAAATCATGCCGGAAGCCGGGCTCGGTGAGTTCCTGGGTCTTGACCGCGCCGCCGGCCTCCCCGGCCGCTTCGACGACGCAAACCTTCCAGCCTTTGGCGGTCAGATGGACGGCCGCCGCAAGCCCGTTGTGGCCCGCCCCAATGATCACCGCATCATAATCCGTCGTCGTCGCCATCCGCGTCCCCTCGAACCAATATACCTATATGCATACATAATTCACGAGGATCAGAAGAGCATTTTTTCGGACCAGAGCGCAATAGTCGGCGACAGAATTGCCCTTTTGCCAATGATTTCGGCAATTGCCTCCGTTTGCGACAGGCATGGAAGCATGGTCGGAAGAAATGCATCCGCGTCACCATGATCCTTGCATTATCATATTTTCTTTCATAGGCTCTCCGGCAACGTCCGCAACAAGACCGGTCGATCAAGACCGCGCGAAGCGCCGGCACCGGTTCCGGGCGACAAAGGGGAAGATTATCATGAATGACACATCCGTGCTTGGAAGCCTCGCCTCCGCCCTGTTGTCGGGATCGGTCAAGGTGGTTGACATCACCGCGCCGCTCGGACCGGAAACGCCGGTGCTCTACCTGCCGCCGCAATTCGGCCAGAACACGCCGAATGTGAAGGTGCACAAGATTTCCGAGTATGACGAGAACGGGCCGTTCTGGGCATGGAACTGGATCGAGCTTGGCGAGCACACCGGCACCCATTTCGACGCGCCCTGTCACTGGATCACCGGCAAGGACAATCCCGACAACACCACCGACACGATCAAGCCGCAGAACTTCGTGGCCCCCGTCAACGTCATCGACCGTTCGAAGGAAGCCGAGGCCGATCACGATTACCTGCTGACCGTCGACAGCATCAAGGAATGGGAAGCCGAGCACGGCGAGATCGAGGCTGGAAGCTGGGTGGTGATGCGCACCGACTGGTACAAGCGCAACGGCTCCACCGAGACCTTCCTCAACGCCGATGAGAACGGCCCGCATTCCCCCGGCCCGACGGCCGAGGCGATCGAATATCTGCTTTCCAAGGGCATTATCGGCTGGGGCCAGGAAACGGTCGGCACCGATGCCGGTTCCGCCGGCGGCATGGAGCCGCCCTTCCCGGCGCACAACCTGATGCACAAGCACAACAAATACGGCCTCGCCAGCCTCTCCAACCTCGACCAGCTTCCGGCCAAGGGCGCGATCCTGATCGCGGCACCGCTGAAGTTCGTGAAGGGCACCGGCTCGCCGGTGCGCGCGCTGGCGTTGATCGCCTGACGACGGTCTGAAACTAGGCTCCGGCGCGGCGAAAACGCTGCCGCGCCGAAGCACTGACCGGCTTTGAAGAGGAGATCGCATTGGCGGATTTCGATCACATCATCATCGGCAGCGGCATCAACGCGCTGGTCGCCGCCTCGCTCCTCGGCAAGGCCGGCAAGCGCGTGCTGGTGCTGGAGCGTAACGAGACCATCGGCGGCTGCCTGTTGACCGCGGAGGTGACGGCGCCCGGCTACCTGCACGATGTGATGGCGACCACCATGGTGCTGTTCCTCACCTCGCCGGCCTTCGCAGCGCTTGGCGACGATCTCGCCGCCCGCGGCGCGGAGTTCTGCCACACCGACACGCCGACCGGCGTGTTGCGCAAGGATGGCAGCCACCTGATCTATGCGATGGACCGCAAACGCAATATCGACGCGTTCAACGCCAGGGCCGAAGGCGACGGCCGGACCTTCGACGCCGAAATGGCCGCTATGGCGGGCGATGCCGATTTCGTGTTCTCGCTGCTCGGCGGCAATCTCTGGTCGGGCGCGACGGCCAAGAAGGTGCTGAAGGAAACCTGGAAGCGCGGCCCGCGCGGCCTTGCCGCATGGTTCGGCGAGGCGCTGACGCCAGCGCGCGGCTATCTGGAAACAACCTATGTTTCGGACGAGGC
>NZ_DEPM01000145.1:15224-20041 GCF_002358775.1 Martelella sp. UBA3392 | reverse complement strand
GGCCATGGTCGACCTGATGGCCATGTACGAGGCCGACGGGCTGGAAATCGATGCAAAGGAATTGCCCGACTACCTGCCGCTGTTCCTGGAATTCCTCTCCACCCGCCCCAGGGCCGAGGCGGAAGACCTTCTCGGCCAGACCGCGCATATCACCGAGGCCATCGGCGAGCGGCTGAAGAAGCGGGAATCCGTCTATGCATCGGCGTTTGCCGCGCTTTCCCTGCTGTCATTGGCTGAAGCCGACCAGAAGCTTCTGAAGGAGCTGATGGCCGCACCCGAAGACGACCCCGACGACCTGAAGGCGCTCGACAGCATTTGGGAAGAGGAAACCGTCACCTTCGGCGGCAATGCCGGCGAGGGCGCGTGCGGGCCGGACCGGCTCAGGACCCGCATGCGCGCGGCAGAGCGTCAACCCGGCGATGGCGCCGGTTCCATACCGAATTAGGAGACAGACCATGTCAGCCTATCTCAACACCCTCGTTTTCGGCATCTACCCCTATATCGCGCTCACGGTGCTGATCCTCGGGACTGTCATCCGCTATGACCGGGAGCCCTATTCATGGCGGTCGGGTTCAAGCCAGTTGCTGCGGCGCAAACAGCTCATCTGGGGCTCTGTGCTCTTCCACGTCGGCGTACTGTTCATTTTCGCCGGCCACGTCGTTGGCCTGTTGACGCCGATCTGGGTCTTCGACACTCTTGGCGTCAGTCATGGTGCCAAGCAGTTGCTGGCCGTCGTCGCCGGCGGCATTGCCGGGGTAATGGGCATTGTCGGCGCAACGCTGCTGGTCCATCGCCGGCTGTTCGATGCGCGGGTGCGCGCCGCCTCGACCTTCAGTGATACGATGATCATCATCCTGCTCTGGCTGCAGCTTCTGCTCGGCCTCGGCACGATCCCGGTGTCGCTGCATCATCTCGACGGCCATGAAATGGTGAAATTCATGAGCTGGGCGCAGGGCATCTTTACCTTCAACTTCGCCGCCTCGTCCTACGTCGCCGATGCCGCCTGGATATTCAAGGCGCATATTTTCCTGGGCCTCACCATCCTGCTCGTCTTCCCCTTCACGCGACTGGTGCACATGCTGAGCGTTCCGGTGCGCTATATCTGGCGGCCCGGCTATCAGGTTGCCCGGCAGAAGGGCGACGGGTCGCGCATCAACGGCAAACCGGCGGAGTGACGCACAATGGTCAACCTTTTCACACCGCAACAGCCGCAAACGTCGGGCGCCGGCCCCGCGCCCGGCAGCGGCTATCAGGCCGTCGACACGAAAATCCCGCCCAAGGCGCGACCGGTGTTTTCCGAGATTTCCGTCAACGGGGTGGCAATTGCCGAAAGCGCCATCCTCGCCGAGGCCCAGAACCACCCGGCAGACAATCCCGGCGCGGCGCTGAGGGCTGCGGCTGAGGCGCTCATCATCCGCCAACTGCTGCTGCAGAAAGCCGAGGAAGAACAGGTCACCGGCGCGCCGGAGACAACCGTCGACGGCAAGACCGAAACCGCCGAGGATGCGAAGATCCGGGCGCTGATCGAAATGGCGGTCGACACGCCTTCGGCCGATGACGCCGAATGCCGCCGGTTTTATGAAAACAACCGGAGCCGCTTCCGCTCCGAACCGATCTTCGAGGCGAGCCATATCCTGCTTGCCGCAAATCCGGCCGACGAGGCCGCCCGGCGGCAGGCGCGCGCCGAGGCCGGACAGATGATTGCTGATCTTGCGGCTGGCGCAGTCGGCTTTGGCGAGCTTGCGCGGGCGCGTTCGGCCTGTCCGTCGGCGCAACAGGGCGGCAATCTCGGACAGCTTTCGCCGGGCAGCACCGTACCAGAATTCGAGGCGGTGCTGATGCGGCTGCCGGAGGGTGAGGTGACAGGGTCACCGGTTGAAACCCGCTATGGCTTTCATATCATCCGCATGGATCGCCGGATCGAGGGCGAGCAATTGCCGTTCGAGGCGGTCAGGCCGCGCATCGCCGCCTGGCTGGAGGCTGCTTCCTGGTCAAAGGCTGTTCAGCAGTTCATCGCCGTTTTGGCGGCGGAAGCGACCATCGAGGGCATCGAGATCACCGGCGCCGATGGGCCGCTGGTGCAGTAAAGGCAAAGGGTTTTGTGATGGCGAACGCGGAAACAGGGACGGGTGAAAGCACGTTGCTCGCCTATATCCCGTTCATGCAGGATGACGCCGCCGACAGGGTTCTGGTAGCGGCGGCACGGCAGTTGATTGCAACGGGGCATCGCGTCGAAGGCTTCATTCAGCATGCCGAAAAGGACGAGGGCCAGTGCTGCGGCGCGGTCGATCTGGAAGACATCGCCACCGGCAAACGCTGGCAGATCATGCAGGCGCTTGGCGCCCATGCGCGCGGCTGCCGGTTGGATTTCAATGCGCTTTCGCAAGCCGCCGTTTTTGCTCAGACGCGGATCGGGATGCAGCCGGATCTCCTCATTCTCAACCGTTTCGGCAAGGGGGAAGCGCATGGCGGCGGACTGCGCTCGGTTTTCGAGGCAGCGTTTCTGGCAGACGTGCCGATCCTGACCTCGGTGAAACAGCCCTATCTCGATGGCTGGGGGACATTTTCAGGCGGTCTGTCACAAGCTTTGCCGCCCGAAACCGATGCTGTGCTGCAATGGTGTTATGAAGCCAGCGCTCGGGCGAGGCAGGTGCGCGATGCGGCATGAACGCTTGATAAGACAGGCCGTGCCGCGTCCGCTCGTCGACGGTTTCGGCCGCACCGCGACCTATCTCCGGCTGTCGGTGACGGATCGCTGCGACCTGCGCTGCACCTATTGCATGTCCGAGAACATGACATTTCTGCCGCGCCGCGATATTCTCGACCTTGAAGAGCTCCATCGTCTTTCCCGCATCTTCATGGCGCGCGGTGTGCGCAAGATCCGGATCACCGGCGGTGAGCCGCTGGTGCGCAAGAATATCATGTCGCTGTTTGCCATGCTCGGCGCTGACCTGAATCGTGGCATGCTCGACGAGCTGACGCTGACGACCAATGGCACGCTGCTGGATCGCTACGCGGAAGCGCTGTTTGACCGTGGCGTGCGCCGGGTCAACGTCTCGCTCGACACACTCGATCCCGAGCGCTATCAGACGATCACCCGCTGGGGCCGGATCGAACGGGTCTTCGCCGGCATCGAGGCGGCGCAGGCGGCAGGCCTCAGGGTCAAGATCAATGCTGTTGCCATGCGCGGCGCTTTCGAGCAGGAGGTGGATGATCTGATCCGCTTTACCCATGAACGCGGCATGGACCTGACGCTGATCGAAGAAACGCCGCTCGGCGAGGGCCAGCATGACCGCCGGGAGAGCTTTTTGTCGCTCTCGAAGCTGCGCGACACACTTTCGTCGCGCTGGACGCTTCAGCCGCTTGCCTTGAAAAGTGGTGGTCCGGCGCGTTATGTGCGGGTCGCCGAAACCGGCGGCCTGTTGGGTTTCATCACGCCGTTGTCCTGCGATTTCTGCGCCGCCTGCAACCGCCTGCGCGTCAGCGCCACCGGTGATCTTTTCACCTGCATGGGCGATGAAGGCCGGGTCGGTCTCAGGGAAACCCTGCGAGCAAGCGAGGACGACGCGCCGGTAGACGCGCTGATTGCGCGCGTGGTGGCGATGAAGCCTGAAGGACATGCATTTTCGATTACGAGGACCCGAGTTGAGGGCATCGGACGGACGATGTCCGTGCTTGGAGGATGAGATGCTGATTGTCGCACTGACCATTTCCGATCGCGCCAGCCGGGGCGAGTATGACGATCAAAGCGGCGCCATGATCGAGACCTGGCTGGCGGAAACCATCACGTCGCCCTATGCCCTGAACCGCGTCATCATCCCGGACGGGGTGGTTTCCGTACGGGAAGCGCTGACGGAGCTGTGCGACAATGTTCGCGCCGATCTGATCCTCACCACCGGCGGCACGGGCCCTGCGCCCCGCGACGAGACGCCGGAGGCGATGCAGGCGGTGATCGCAAAGGAATTGCCGGGCTTTGGCGAACTGATGCGGCGCGTCAGCCTGGAACAGGCGCCAACCGCCATCCTCTCGCGCCAGACTGCCGGGGTGCGCGGGAAGAGCCTGATCGTCAACCTGCCGGGCCGACCGGCGTCGATAAGGCTTTGCCTCGATGCGGTTTTCCCGGCGGTACCCTATTGTCTCGACCTGATCGGCGCCGGCCGCATCGAGACCGACCCGGCGCGGATCAAGGCGCATCGGCCGCCGGGCTGAAACCGGCCATTCGAGAGGGAGTTTCGGACATGAGAGGACGACCCGCGCCGGAGCGCACGGTGATCATCGACGGCAAGCCGCTTCCGGAGGTTCTGGACGAGGCGATGATCCGGGCCGTGGTGCATGGCTTCTACGACCGGATCCGCGAGGACGCGCTGCTCGGGCCGGTCTTCAATAGACGGATCGCCGCCGATGACTGGCCGCGCCATCTTGAGCGGATGTGCGACTTCTGGTCCGCGACGCTGCTACGCACGGCGCGCTATCAGGGCCGCCCGCTGCCGCCGCATCTGGCGATACCCGAAATCGAGGAGCGGCATTTCGAGCGCTGGCTGCAGCTCTTTGCCGAAACCGTCGATGCGCTCTGCCCGAAAGAGGTGGCGTCGCTGTTTCTCGACAGGGCCATGCGCATCGCGCATTCCTTCCGTCTGGCGATCGGCTTTCATCGCGGCGAGGATACGACCGGGCTCTGCCCGATCGGATATGCCGATCTTGATCGGCTGGCGGATCGAGCGACAGATGGGGAGGGGCCATGAGCGCTCAGGAAACCGGGACCTTCGTCGAACGCAATGCGGAAGGCCAGTTCGAAATCGGCGCGGAGCGGCTCGCCC
>NZ_DEPM01000145.1:9956-14903 GCF_002358775.1 Martelella sp. UBA3392 | reverse complement strand
CCCGCCGCTTCGGCCTAGGCGTCGATGACCTGCGGGCCATGACCGCGCGCGGGCAGGTCCGCTCATCGGTGGAGCGCGGCGACGGCGAGGATGCGGGCCGCTGGCGCCTCTCCTTCCGCATCGGCAATCGCCGCTGGCGGCTGACCGTGCGCGAGGATGGCATGATCGAGGACGACGAATTCAGCATCGTCACCTCAGGCGGGCGTTCGGCCTGAGGGCTATTCCGGGCGGCTGGTTTTCTTGTGCGAGGGCTGGTCGTCGGTTTCGGGATCTGCCGGCGCGCCGCTGTCGTCGCGACGTTCCGTTCCCAGCCAGGCCGGGTCCAGTTCGTGCAGAAAACAGGGCGGGGACGACACCTCCACCGCGCCTTCGTCCGGCTGATCCGTCTCGGCGTCGCGACCGTTCCTTTCCGTAATGACGGCCGCGAGGACCCGCGCGTGGTTGATGCATCCGTCGCGGGCGGCATAGAGCAATGTCACGGTGCCATGTTCGCTCTTTGCGCAAAGCTCATCAAACGCGGCGTCTTCCGCAAGCTCCGCGCGATAGCGCCGTTGAAAATCCTCCCACCGGTCTTTTCTGTGCGCGAACCATTTGCGCAATTCGCCTGAAGGCGCGACCTCCTTGGACCAGAGGTCGATGCGGGCCCTGTCCTTCGCAAGGCCGCGCGGCCAGAGACGGTCGACGAGAACGCGCAGGCCGTCGGCCTTGTCGGGTTCGTCATAGATCCGTTTGATCTTCACCGGCATCGTGCTGTCTCCCTCCCTGTGATGTAACGCTTCGGCAAATCAGCCGGTGGACTTGAAAGTCATCGCGTGTCGGACTATCGTTGAACATATCAATGTCCAATGGCGGGCATTCCATCGCAAAGCTGCGGATCTGAGAACCGTTTCCTTCAAGGGAGCGCTTCGAATGATGCCGCGGCTTTTTTGTTTTCATTTTAGACAGCGAGGAAAGCCGATGCCACCCCGGCATGTGATCCATTCTGCGCGTCATCTCCCGTTTCCGTCCATCGTTAGTCCTTGTCAGAACGGAGGACGGCGATGGGCGTAGAGCGTGTCAAAAGCGTCTGTCCCTATTGCGGCGTCGGCTGCGGCGTGGTGCTTGATGTCGAGGACGGGCGGATCGTCCGGCTATCGGGCGACAGGGACCATCCGGCCAATCGCGGACGGCTCTGCACCAAGGGCAAGACCGCGCATGAAGCGATCTCTGCGCCGGGTCGTCTCGAAAACGCGCTGGTCCGGCGGGATGCGGATGTTGCGCCCGCAACCACGTCCGTCGAGACCGCGATCGCCGAGACGGCGAAGCGCTTGCGCGCCATTGCCGATGAACACGGCCCCGACGCCATTGCGCTCTATGTCTCCGGCCAGATGTCGATGGAGGCGCAGTATCTCGCCAACAAGCTCGCCAAGGGTTTTTTGCGCACCCGCCATATCGAATCCAATTCCAGGCTGTGCATGGCTAGCGCCGGGTCCGGCTACAAGCTGTCGCTCGGCGCGGATGCGCCGCCGGGGTCCTATGAAGACATCGAGAAGGCCGATCTGTTTCTGGTGATCGGCTCGAACATGGCCGATTGCCATCCGATCCTGTTCCTGCGGATGATGGACCGAGTGAGAGAAGGCGCAAAGCTGATCGTCGTCGATCCGCGCCGCACTGCGACTGCCGAGAAAGCCGATCTGCATCTCGCGCCGAAACCCGGAACCGACCTCGCTCTGCTGAACGGGCTTCTGCATCTGATTGTCGAAGCGGGCGGCGTCGATCAGGCCTTTGTCGAGGCCTATACGGAGGGCTGGGCGGATATGCCCGCCTTTCTCGCCGACTATCCGCCGGAGCGGGTCGCGGCGATCACCGGGCTTGAGGTCGAGGACATCAGTGCCGCTGCCGATATGGTGCTTGCCGCCGGCGAATTCATGACGTTCTGGACCATGGGCCTCAATCAGTCCGTCCAGGGCACCTTCAACACCAATGCGATCTGCAATCTGCATCTGGCCACGGGCAAGATCTGTCGCCCCGGCAGCGGACCCTTCTCGCTGACGGGCCAGCCGAATGCCATGGGCGGGCGCGAGATGGGCTATATGGGGCCGGGGCTGCCGGGGCAGCGTTCGGCGCTGGTGGAGGTTGACCGGCGCTTTTGCGAGGCGCGCTGGGGCCTTGCACCCGGCACCATCCGCGCCGAGGAAGGCACCGGCACCATCGCCATGTTCGAGGCGATGGCGGCGGGCGCGATCAGGGCCGCCTGGATCATCTGCACCAATCCGGTCGCAAGCGTCGCCAACCGCAAGACGGTGACGGCGGCGCTTGAACGCGCCGAATTCGTCGCGGTCCAGGATGCCTATGCCGAGACCGAAACCTCGCCCTATGCCGATATCCTTCTGCCGGCGGGAGTCTCGTTCGAGGCCGATGGCGTCATGGTCAATTCCGAGCGCAATATGGCGCTGACAGTGGCGGCCGCAAAGGCGCCGGGCGAGGCCCTGCCGGACTGGCAGATCATCGCGAAAGTCGCCTGCGCCATGGGCTATGAGGCGGCCTTCACCTATGAGAGCGCGGCGGAGGTGTTCGAGGAAATCCGGCAGTTTTCCAATCCCGCGACCGGTTATGACATTTCCGGCGTCACGCATGCGCGTCTGCGTGAAGGCAGCATCCAGTGGCCGGCATCCGAGACCGGGCAAACCACGCGCAACCCGATCCGCTACCGCGTGCCTGACAGAGGATTGACATTCGCTACCGAAAGCGGCCGGGCGAAGTTCTGGCCGCGACCGCACTTCGGCCCGCGCGAAATGCCGGATGGCGACTATCCGTTCATTCTCAACACCGGCAGGCTGCAGCACCAGTGGCACACGATGACCAAGACCGGCAAGGTCGCCCGGCTGAACAAGCTCAATGCCGCGCCCTTCGTCGAGATCAATCTGGCCGATGCGGCGGCGCTCGGGATCGGCGACAACGACCGGGTGTCCGTCGCCTCGCGCCATGGCAGCGCGATACTGCCTGCCATCGTCACCGATCGGGTTTCCCCGGGCGCGCTGTTTGCGCCGTTTCATTGGAACGATGTGTTCGGCGACCAATTGGCGGTCAACGCGGTGACCGGCGATGCCGTCGATCCGATATCGCTCCAGCCGGAGTTCAAGGTGACGGCGGTGGCGCTCGCCCGCGTGGCGGCGGCCAAGCCCGATGGGCTGGTGGTTGCGCGGGGCAAGGCCGAGGCCGTGCCGGTATTGGCGGAAGGCAAGGACGCGCAGCCGGACCCGAACCCGTCAAGGCCCGGTGTCTCCGTGTTATTCGCCTCGCAGACGGGGACTGCCGAAATGGCGGCCGCCGATCTTTGCGACGCGCTTGGCGCGGCGGGGTACCGCGCGGCATTGCGTCCGCTCGACGCGGTCTCGCCGCATGACCTTGCGACAAAGGAGCCAGTACTTTTCATCGTCAGCACCTTCGGCGATGGCGATCCGCCCGATCATGCGGACGATTTCTGGGCGGCGCTCTTGCGCGAGGATGCGCCGCGACTGGAGGACCTCAGCTACGCCGTGGTGGCGATGGGCGACAGTTCCTATGATCAATTCTGCGGCTTCGGCCGGAAGCTGGATGCCCGGCTCGAAGTGCTCGGCGCGGCGCGTCTGGCCGCCTGCCGCACGCTGGATGCGGGCGAGGAGGGGGACGCTGTTGCGGCGGCGATGGCCGCTCTTTCCGGGCCTTCGAATGGCGCGGCGGCCTCGGCTGAAACCGCCGTCCGATCCAATGGGCGCAAACCGCCGCAAACCGTTCCGGCCAGGCTCAGTGTCAACCGGCTGCTCAGCGGCGCTGGCAGCGCCAAGGAGGTGCGCCAGTTCGGCTTCCGGGTCGATGGCGCGGCGGATTACGAGGCGGGCGATGCGCTCTCCATCATGCCGCGCAACTGTCCCGAACTTGTCGATGAAATCCTGACCTCTCTGCAACTGCCGGCGGAAACGCCGATTTCCGGCATCAATGGCCACGATATCGGCATTGGCGAGGCATTGCGCGATCATTTCGAGATCGGTCAGCCGCATCCGGATTTCCTCAAATGGTGGGCGGATGTCAGCGGCCATGAAACGTTGAAGGCGCTGACAGGCGCGGCGGACCGGAAAGCCCTCAATGACTGGCTCTGGGGCCGGCAGATCGCCGATATTCTCGCCATCGCGCCGAAACCCGTTGCCGGGCAGGACTTCTGCGACCATCTGAAGAAGCTGCAGCCGCGGCTCTATTCGATTGCCTCCAGCCCGAAGGCGAGCCCGGACGAAATCCATCTGACGGTTTCGGTGCTGCGCCATGCCCGTCACGGAAAGAGCCGCAAGGGCGTCGCCTCGGCATTTTTGGCGGACAGGGCGGCGGCCGAACCGGTGCGCGTTTCGGTGAAGAGACAGGCGCATTTCCGCCCACCCGCCGATCCCGACACACCGGCGATCATGGTCGGGCCGGGTACCGGCATCGCTCCGTTCCGCGCCTTTCTGCAGGACCGGGAGGCGGCGGGCGCGGGCGGGCCGAACTGGCTGTTCTTCGGCGAGCACTCGCGCGATAGCGGCTATTACTACAGCGACGAGATCGAGGCCTGGCTGAAGGGCGGGTTGCTGACCCGCTTCGACACCGCCTTTTCGCGCGATCAGGCGGAGAAGATTTATGTCCAGCACCGCATGGCGGAAAACGGCCGTGAAATCTGGGACTGGCTGCAGGAGGGCGCGCATTTCTATGTCTGCGGCGATGCGAGCCGCATGGCGAAGGATGTGGATGCCGCGCTCCGTACGATTGCCGAGACCCATGGCGGGCTTTCGCAAGCAGCCGCCGAAGGCTACGTTAAGACGCTGATCAGGGAAAAACGTTATATGCGCGATGTCTATTGACCGTTTTGCGGAAGCCGCCTCATGAACACCAGTGATCTCGCGATCCTTGTCATCGATGAAAACGCGATCCGCGCCGCCATTATCCGGGACGGCCTGCTCA
>NZ_DEPM01000145.1:0-9646 GCF_002358775.1 Martelella sp. UBA3392 | reverse complement strand
GGGACGGCCTGCTCAAGGCCGGCCACCATAATGTGACCGTGGTGGAAGAGCTGGTCGGCGTCGCCCGCACGATCGAGCGCCTGTCGCCGGACGTGATCGTGATCGATATCGAAAACCCCAATCGAGACATGCTCGAAAGCCTGTTCGTGCTGTCGCGCACGGTGAAGAAGCCGATCGCGATGTTCGTCGACCGGTCCGATGCCGAGACCATCCACGCCGCGGTGGAGGCCGGGGTTTCGGCCTATGTCGTCGACGGGTTGAAGCAGGAGCGGGTGAAGCCGATCCTCGACATGGCGATCTCCCGTTTCAACGCCTTTTCACGCATGGCGCAGGAGCTTGAGGCGGCGAAGAGCCAGCTCGAAAACCGCAAGGTGGTCGATCGCGCCAAGGCGCTTTTGATGAAATCGCGCGGCATGGACGAGGAAAAGGCCTATGCGCTCCTGAGGCGCACGGCGATGGACCAGAACCGCAAGATTGTCGATGTCGCGCAAAGCCTGATCATGACGTTCGAGATGCTGGAGAAATAGAGATGCAGGACCTTTCAATCGGATTTGTGCCGCTTCTCGACAGCGCCATCGTTCTGGCGGCGGAGGCGAGGGGCTTTTTCGTCGAGGAGGGGCTGAATGTGCGTCTCACGCGGGAGACCTCCTGGAGCGCGATCCGTGACCGGCTGGCGGTCGGCAATCTGCAGGCCGCCCATGTGCTGGCGCCGATGCCGATCGCGGCCAATCTCGGCCTCTTTCCCCTGTCTTCGAAGCTGGTGGCGCCGATCGCCCTTGGCCTCGGCGGCAATGCCGTCACGGTTTCCGCAGCGCTTGGTCGCGCGATGGAGGCGGAGGGCGATGACTGTGATCTCGATCCCGCCAAGGCGGGCGCGGCGTTGAAACGGGTGATTGCGGCGCGGCGGGCCGAGGGGCTTCAGCCGCTCCGCTTCGGCGTCGTCTACGTGTTTTCCGGGCACAATCTGGAACTGCGCTACTGGCTTGCCGCCAATGGCATCGATCCCGACCGGGATATCGAGATCGTCGTGCTGCCGCCGCCCTTCATGCCCGACGCGGTCGAGGCCGGGCGGATCGACGGCTACTGCGCCGGCGAGCCGTGGAACACCATGGCCGCGCGCCGGGGCGTTGGACGTGTCGTCACGGTCAAGGCCAAGATCTGGCGCTCCAGCCCGGAAAAAGTTCTGGCGCTGCCGGCCGACTTTGCCAATGATAACGAAGAGACCGTCGCGGCGCTGCTGCGCGGCCTCTATCGCGCCTCGATATGGGCGGCAGAGCCGGAAAACCACCCGGAACTGGCGGCGATCCTGTCCGAGCCGGGCCACCTCAATGTCGACCGGGCCATGCTCGAGCCACTGCTCTCTGGAACGCTGGCGATCAGCGAAACGACGGAAAGAACGGTCGAGGATTTCTTCCTGACCTCGGCCAAGGCGGCGACCTTTCCCTGGCAGAGCCATGCGCTCTGGTTCTACAGCCAGATCGTGCGCTGGGGACTTTGCGATCACTCGGCCGAAAATGCCGAGATCGCAAAAATGAGCTACCGGCCAGATATCTATCGCAAGGCGTTGCAGCCGCTCAGCACGCCGCTGCCGGGCGCAAGCCTGAAGGTGGAAGGTGCGCTCAAGGTGCCGACCCCGGTCGGCGCCAGCGCCGGCGGGCTCGTTCTCGGTCCGGACGGTTTCTTCGATGGCCGGACCTTCGACCCCGATCAGGTCGGCGCCTATATCGAACAGCAGAAGGCGGCTGTCTGAGTCCGTATTTTGTGCGCCTTTCGGGTGCATTTGCATAAATTTTAGTCTGTTTTTCAGTCTATACATTTTTTATGCAAAAATCCGCCGATGCCGCTTGTCTGATGCGACATTGTGTGTTTCCATAAGTCTCAAGAATTCGGCGCCCAATGGAGGGTGCCAGGCAACGCCGCCAACGCAATCGAGCCTTAACCGGCCCGAGGACCGTTAGGCGGCTTTTTTGTTTTTCCGACATGACCATCCAACTGGAGAACGCCATGCGCCATTTCCTTTGCACCGCCACCATGCTCTGTTCGCTGACATTCGCGGCCGCCGCCGCCCATGCCGAAATGCTGTTTCCGGAAAAGGATGAACTGACCATCGGCTTCATCAAGCTGACCGACATGGCGCCGCTGGCGATTGCCAAGGAGATGCATTACTTCGAGGATGAGGGGCTTTACGTCACGCTCGAGGCGCAGGCGAACTGGAAGGTGCTGCTCGACCGGGTGATCACCGGAGAGCTTGACGGCGCGCATATGCTGGCCGGCCAGCCGCTGGCGGCCACCATCGGCTACGGCACCAAGGCGGATATCGTGACGCCGTTCTCGATGGACCTGAACGGCAACGCCATCACCGTTTCGAACGCGGTCTGGGACCAGATGAAGGAAAATATTCCTGTCGGCCCGGACGGCAGGCCGGAGCATCCGATCAAGGCCGATGCGCTGAAGCCGGTGATCGAGGCCTACAGCGCCGAGGGCAAGCCCTTCAAGATGGGCATGGTCTTCCCGGTCTCCACCCATAACTACGAACTGCGCTACTGGCTGGCGGCCGGCGGCATCAATCCCGGTTATTATTCGCCGAGCGACGTTTCCGGCCAGATCCAGGCCGACGCGCTTCTGTCCGTCACCCCGCCGCCGCAGATGCCGGCGACGATGGAGGCCGGAACGATCGACGGTTACTGTGTCGGCGAGCCGTGGAACCAGGCCGCGGTGTTCAAGGGCATCGGCGTCCCCGTCGTCACCGACTACGATATCTGGAAGAACAATCCGGAAAAGGTGTTCGGCCTGACGAAGGAATTCACCGAGAAATACCCGCAGACGACCATTGCGCTGACCAAGGCGCTGATCCGCGCCGCCATCTGGCTCGACGAAAACGACAACGCCAATCGCGAGGAGGCCGTCAAGATCCTGTCGCGGCCGGAATATGTCGGCGCGGATGCCGAGGTGATCGCCAATTCGATGACCGGCACCTTCGAATATGAAAAGGGCGACGAGCGCCCGGCGGCGGACTTCAACGTCTTCTTCCGCCACTTCGCCACCTATCCCTATTATTCCGACGCCGTCTGGTATCTCACCCAGATGCGCCGCTGGGGCCAGATCGCCGAGCCGAAGGATGACGGCTGGTATGCCGATGTCGCAAGTGACGTCTACCGCCCGGATATCTATCTGGAGGCCGCCCGGCTGCTAATCGAGGAGGGTCATGCCACGGAAGACGACTTCCCGTTCGACACCGACGGCTACAAGCCCGCCACCGGCGATTTCATCGATGGCGTCACCTATGACGGACGCCATCCGAACGCCTATCTCGAAAGCTTCCCGATCGGCCTGAAGGGTGACGAGATTGTCGATGGCAACACGATTGCCGGTCGCTGAGCGCTGCTGAAACCTGGACATATCGGAAGGTAGAGACCTCATGACGATCGCGACAGACATGATCGATCCCGAGATTGCGGTGCGGCGTGAACGGCGTATCGCCCGGATCAATCGGGCGGGCAAGGTGCTCGCGCCCTTCGGCCTCGGCTTCATCGTACCGCTTCTGAAGCTGGCCGCCGGCGATACGCCGTCCGAACAATGGGCGGACCTGAAACAGATGCTGCTCGTGCCGCTCATCGGCATCCTGGCGTTTTTGGCGGCCTGGGCGTTCCTGGCGCCGAAGGTCCAGACGTCGCTCGGCGCAATCCCCGGCCCGGCGGCGGTCTTCCAGCAGGCCGAGGTGCTGATCGACGATCATTTCGCCGAGCGGCAGAAGGCAAGCGCCTTCTATCAGCGCCAGGACGAACGCAACCAGGCGCTGATTGCCGAGGGCTATGCCGACCGCGTGAAGGTGCGGCCTTATACCGGCAAGCCGACCTATCTCGACCAGATCCTGACCTCGCTTATGACGGTCGCGCTCGGCTTTTTCATTGGCACGCTGATTGCCGTTCCGGTCGGCATTGCCTGCGGCCTGTCGAAAACCTTCGAGGGCGCGATCAATCCGCTGATCCAACTGTTCAAACCGGTCTCGCCGCTTGCCTGGCTGCCGATCGTGACCATGGTCGTCGCCGCCCTTTACCAGAACCAGAATGATCTCCTGCCGAAATCCATGGTGATCTCCGCGGTCACGGTGACGCTCTGTTCCATCTGGCCGACGATCATCAATACAGCACTCGGCGTTGCCTCGATCGACCGCGATCTGGTCAATGTCGGCAAGGTCTTGCAGCTCTCCACCTGGACGACGATCCGCAAACTCGTCCTTCCGTCCTCGCTGCCGTTGATCTTCACCGGCATGCGGCTTTCGCTCGGCGTTGGCTGGATGGTGCTGATCGCCGCGGAAATGCTGGCGCAGAACCCCGGCCTCGGCAAGTTCGTCTGGGACGAGTTCCAGAACGGTTCGTCGGATTCGCTTGCCCGCATCATCGTCGCGGTGATCACCATCGGCCTGATCGGCTTCTTCCTCGACCGGGTGATGTTCGCGCTGCAGACCGCCTTCACCTATTCGGCAAACCGGTAAGGAGGCCATGATGACGACCATTCTTCAGCTGAAAGGCGTCAGCAAGGGGTTCGGCGAGGGCGCGAAGCGCAATGCCGTGCTCGCCGATATCTCGCTCGATGTCGAAGAAGGCGAGTTCATCGCGATCCTCGGTTTTTCCGGCGCCGGCAAGACGACCCTGATGTCGATGCTCGCCGGTCTCGCAAAGCCGGACAGCGGCGAAATCCTGTTTCGCGGCGCGGCGATCGAAGGACCGTCGCCCAAGCGCGGCATCGTGTTCCAGAACTACGCGCTGATGCCCTGGCTTTCGGTGGAGGCCAATGTGCGGCTCGCCGTTGACGCCGTGCATCGGGACAAGCCGGCGAAAGAACGGGCAGCGCTGGTGAATGCCTATGTCTCCATGGTCGGCCTGGATCACGCGCGCGACCGCAGGCCGGCGGAACTGTCCGGCGGCATGCGCCAGCGCGTCTCGGTCGCCCGCGCGCTTGCCATGCAGCCCGACCTGCTGCTGCTCGACGAGCCGCTCTCCGCGCTCGACGCGCTGACCCGCGCCAAGCTGCAGGATGAGCTCGCCGATATCTCGCAAAAGGAGAAGAAGACCATCGTCCTGGTGACCAACGATGTCGACGAGGCCCTTCTTCTGGCGGACCGGATCGTGCCGCTGATGCCGGGCCCCAACGCCACTTTCGGTCCCTCCTTCGATGTGAATATTGCCAGGCCGCGCGAGCGCGCCGCGATGAATTCCGATCCGGATTTCATCCGGCTGCGCTCGGCTGTCACCGAATATCTGATGGATGCGGGCCTCGGCGCGAAGCCGGAAACGAGCCGTGTCGAAGTGCTTCCCAATGTCGTCCCGATTTCGATTAAGTCGACCTCGAAACCGCTGCCTGCCGTCTACAGGGAGAAGGCGCAGTCGGCGATCGAGACGGGCTATGTCGAGTTTTCCAACGTCACCAAGATCTATCCGACGCCCAAGGGGCCGCTGACCGTCGTCGACGGCTTCGATCTGAAGATGAAGAAGGGCGAGTTTATTTCCATCATCGGCCATTCCGGCTGCGGAAAATCGACGGTGCTGTCGATGGCGGCGGGCCTCAACCCGATCAATGCCGGGGGCATTATTCTCGATGGCCGCGAGATTTCCGGCGCCGGGCCGGATCGCGCCGTGGTGTTTCAGGCTCCCTCGCTGATGCCCTGGCTGACGGCGCGCGAGAATGTCGCCCTCGGCGTTGACCGGGTCTATCCGAAGGCAAGCCCTGCCGAGCGCCGCGATATCGTCGAATATTATCTCGAGCGCGTCGGGCTTGGCGATGCCATGCACCGGCCGGCGGCCGACATGTCGAACGGCATGCGCCAGCGGGTCGGCATTGCCCGCGCCTTCGCGCTGTCGCCCAAGCTGCTGCTGCTCGATGAACCTTTCGGCATGCTCGACAGCCTGACGCGCTGGGAGCTGCAGGAGGTGCTGATGGAGGTCTGGTCGCGTACCAAGGTGACCGCCATCTGCGTGACCCATGATGTCGATGAGGCCATTCTCCTGGCCGACCGGGTTGTGATGATGTCGAACGGACCAAATGCCCGCATCGGCAACATCATGGAGGTCGATCTGCCGCGCCCGCGCTCTCGGAAAGCGCTGCTCGATCATCCCGATTACTACGCCTACCGCGAGGAACTTCTGGAGTTTCTCGAAGCCTATGAGGGCGGGGCGGAACCGGCCGAGGAACAGCTCGCCGCCATCAGGCAGAAGCGCGACCAGCGCATCAGCCGGCAGACCTGGAACAAACGCGTCGCAGCGGAGTAGAAAACATGGCCCAGAAACTCGTCATCATCGGAAACGGCATGGCCCCCGGCCGCATGCTCGAAGAGCTGTTCGAGCGCGCGCCCGGCCTCTACGAGGTCACCATCTTCAACGCCGAACCCCGGGTGAATTACGACCGCATCATGCTGTCGCCGGTGCTTTCCGGTGAAAAGACCTATGAAGACATTATCATCCATGGCGATGACTGGTATGAAGCCCATGGCGTGACGCTGCATCGCGGCGCGAAGGTCGCGAAGATCGACCGGGAGGCGAAAACCGTGACCGCCGAAAACGGCGTGACGGCCTCCTATGACCGGTTGGTGATCGCCACCGGCTCCTCGCCCTTCATCATTCCCGTGCCCGGCCACGATCTGCCGGGCGTGCTCGCCTATCGCGATCTGGATGACGTGGATCGCATGCTGAAGATTGCCGAGGGCCTGGGCCATGCGGTGGTCATCGGCGGCGGGCTGTTGGGCCTTGAAGCGGCCTACGGGCTGAAGCAGCGCGGCATGAGCGTCACAGTGCTGCACCTCATGGACACCATCATGGAGCGCCAGCTCGATCCGGCAGCCGCCTATCTTTTGGAAAAGGCGCTGGACGAGCGCGGCATCGAGATCATCACCAAGGCCAATACCAAACAGATTCTCGGGAGTGGCAAAGTTGAAGGCGTTGAGCTGGAAGACGGCCGCATCATCTCCGCCGATATGGTGGTGATGGCGGTCGGCATCCGCCCGGCGGCGGGGCTTGCCAAGGATGCGGGGCTTGCGGTCAATCGCGGCATCGTTGTCGATGACGGCATGGCGACCTCGGACCCGTCGATCTTCGCGCTCGGCGAGTGCGCCGAACATCGTGGCACCTGCTACGGGCTGGTCGCGCCGCTGTATGAAAGTGCTTCCGTGCTGGCCGAGCGGCTTGCCGGCGGTGCGGCGGAATACAAGGGCTCGCATGTCAACACCAAGCTGAAGGTCACCGGCATCAAGCTGTTTTCGGCCGGCGATTTCGCCGAGGGACCGGATCGTGAGGAAGTGGTGCTGCGCGATGCCACGCGCGGCGTCTACAAGCGCGTGATCCTGCAGGATAACCGCGTGATCGGCGCCGTGCTTTACGGCGATACCGCCGATGGCGCCTGGTATTTCGACATGCTGAAGCGCGGAACCGATGTCTCGGAAATGCGCGAGACGCTGATCTACGGCCAGGCCTATCAGGGCGGCGCTGCGGCCGATCCGGCGGCGGCCGTCGCGGCGCTTCCGGATGACGCGGAAATCTGCGGCTGCAACGGTATCTGCAAGGGCAAGATCGTCACCGCGATCAAGGACAAGGCGCTGACATCGCTCGACGATGTCCGCGCCCATACCAAGGCCTCGGCGTCGTGCGGCACCTGCACCGGGCTGGTCGAGCAGCTGATGGCGCTGACGCTGGGCGATGCCTATAACCCCGCCGCCGTCCAGCCGGTCTGCGGCTGCACCGATCTCGGCCATGACGATGTCCGCCGCCTGATCCGCGCCAAGGGCCTGAAGACCATTCCCGCCGTGATGCAGGAGCTTGAATGGAAGACCTCATGCGGCTGCGCCAAATGCCGCCCGGCGCTCAACTATTACCTCGTCTGCGACTGGCCCGGCGAATATGCCGATGATTATCAGTCGCGCTTCATCAATGAGCGCGTTCACGCCAATATCCAGAAGGACGGCACCTATTCGGTGGTGCCGCGCATGTGGGGCGGGGTGACGTCTTCGAAGGAGCTGCGCGCGATCGCCGATGTGGTCGACAAATACGAGATCCCGACCGTCAAATGCACCGGCGGGCAGCGCATCGACATGCTGGGCGTGAAGAAGGAGGACCTGCCGGCGGTCTGGGCCGATCTCGGCAAGGCGGGCTTCGTTTCCGGCCAGGCCTATGCCAAGGGCCTGCGCACGGTGAAGACCTGCGTCGGCAGCGACTGGTGCCGCTTCGGCACGCAGGATTCCACCGGCCTTGGTATAAGGCTCGAAAAGTTCATGTGGGGCTCGTGGACGCCGGCCAAGCTGAAGCTCGCCGTTTCGGGGTGTCCGCGCAACTGCGCGGAGGCGACCTGCAAGGATATCGGCGTGATCTGTGTCGATAGCGGCTTCGAAATTCATTTCGCCGGTGCCGCCGGGCTCGAAATCCGGGGCACGGAAGTGCTCGGCATGGTCAAGACCGAGGACGAGGCGCTGGAGCATATCGTGGCGCTCACCCAGATGTACCGCGAGCAGGGCCGCTATCTGGAGCGCATCTACAAATGGGCAAAACGCATCGGCTATGACGAGGTCCGCGCCCAGATCATGGACGATGCGGACAAGCGCAAGGCCTATTTCGACCGCTTCGTCGAAAGTCAGAAATATGCCCAGGTCGACCCGTGGTCGGAGCGCGTCTCCGGCAAGGACAAGCACGAATTCAAGCCGATGGCCGTGGTCGGGCAGACCGAGCCGGCGGAGTGAGGAGCCCATCATGAGCAACGATTTCATTGCCATCGGCCGTATTGAAGATATTCCTAGGCGCGGCGCGCGCTGCGTGAATACGGCCTTCGGGCGCATCGCGGTGTTCCGCACCGCGGAAGACGAGGTTTTCGCCATCGATGATCGTTGCCCGCACAAGGGCGGACCGCTTTCAGAGGGTATTGTGCACGGAAAGGCGGTGACCTGTCCGCTGCATAATTTCGTGATCTCTCTGGATACCGGTGTGGCGCTGGGCGCGGACGAAGGGGAGGTGCAGACCTATCCGGTGCGGGTGGAGAACGGCAAACTCTCGATTGCCCTTTCCGCTCTGCCGCTGGCGGCCGAATAGGGGAGCGGATCATGGCGTCCGGACGCACAAAAACACCCGCCCGAATGGAGGACCTAGCCGTTCTGCCGCTATTCTTCCGGTTGAAGGGCAGGGCGGTTCTGGTCGCGGGTGCCAGCGAAGCGGCTGCCTGGAAGGCGGAACTCCTGGCGGCGGCCGGGGCTGATGTGACGGTGTGCCTCGGCGGCGAGACCGCCTGCGACGAATTGCTGGCGCTGGAGGCCGTTGGCAGGATCGGCCTTGCGACGGAAGGTTGGCAGGCGGCGGCATGGCGCGATCTGTGCCTGGCGCTGGGCGATTGTGAGAGCGACGCGGAGGCGGCAGCCTTTGCCGCCCGCGCGAAAGCCGAGGGCGTGCCCTGCAATGTGATCGACAAGCCGGATTATTGTAGCTTCCAGTTCGGCTCGATCGTCAACCGCTCGCCGGTGGTTGTCGGCATTTCCACCGACGGCGCGGCCCCCATTCTCGGCCAGGCGATCCGCCGGCGGATCGAGACGCTCCTGCCCAAATCTCTGAAAGGCTGGGCCGGACTTGCGGCCGGTTTGCGCGACGGGGTGAATGCCAGACTGAAGCCGGGCGGC
>NZ_DEPM01000169.1:0-17542 GCF_002358775.1 Martelella sp. UBA3392 | reverse complement strand
CCGACCAGCACGAAGGACTGGTAGTATGGCTTGCCCTTGAAGTTGAACCGGGCAAAGCCGTAGGAGGCAAAAACCGCGAGGATCAGCGCCAGCAGGGTGGAGCCGACCGAGATGACGACGCTGTTCAGAAAATAGCGCGGGATATTGCTGTCGAACAGAACGGTCTTGTAGTTGCCAAGCGTCGGGGTGTGCGGGATCCATGTCGGGGGAACCGTATAGAGTTCGCGCAGCACCTTGATCGATGAAATCCCCATCCACAGAAACGGGAAAAGGCAGACGCTGACGACGAGCAGGGACGAAATCAGAATGATGACGCGGGCGAGCGGCGACGTTCTCATCGGGCCACCTCGTCATTGGAGGACAGGAACCGGATGTAGACGGCGACGATCGCCATGGCGACCACGAAGAAGATCAGCGAGAGTGCCGCGGCCTGATTGAACTGGAAGGACTCGAAGGCCAGGCGGAAAATCTGGATCGGCGTGATCAGGGTGAGGCTCGCCGGTCCGCCGCGCGTGATCGCATAGATCGTGGTGATATGGTTCAGCCCCCAGATCACCAGCAGCAGCGTCACCGCGATGATGACCGGGCGCACCTGCGGCAGGGTGATATGGATGACCTCGTCCCAGAATGTCGCGCCATCGACGCGGGCGGCCTCGTAGAGATCCTTGGGAATGGACTGCAGGCCCGCCAGAACCATGATGGCGACAAAGGGGAACAGCTTCCAGACATTGATGGCGATCATCGCCGGCATGACGGTATTGGGATTGGTGAGCCATCCGATCGGCTGGTCGAGCACGCCGGCAGAGGTCATCATGTAGTTGATGATGCCGAATTCGGTATGAAACATCCATGCCCAGGTGGTGGCAGCGACGATGCCGGGAACGACCCAGGGAATGACGGCAATGGCGCGCACCGCGCCGCGGCCGCGAAATTCCTGGTTGAGCAGGATGGCCGTCGCGGTGCCGAGCACGACCTGGAACACGATGGATCCGCCGACCCACCACAGCGTATTGACAAAGGCCTGCGGCGTGGCGCGCGAGCGCAGCACGTTGACGAAATTGGAGGAGCCGACATAGTTGCCGCGAATATCGGTCACGCTCAGGATCCCGGTATAGATCACCGGATATGCGATAAGCAGCAACAGCACGATGAGCGCCGGCAAGGCGAACAGCAAACCTGTCGGGGGCCGTTTCATGGATCATCTCCGAAAAGACGCATTCATTATTCCCCGGGGCGAGACGCCCCGGAGGTCGGTTCAAAAGGAAATATCGATTACTGATCGAGAAGCGCCTGGATATCCTGGGCGGCCAGATCCATCGATTCCTGCGGGGTCTGCTGTCCGAGAAGGATGCGCTGAATGCCGTCGAAATAGGCCTGGGTGATCTGCACCCAGTTCTTGTGGATCGGCAGCGGACGGGCATAAGGCAGCATGTCCTTGTAGACCTGGAGAAGCGGCGTGTTGAAGCGCTCCATGTCCATGGCGGATTTGCGGGCCGGGAAGGTATCCGTGTAGTTGCCCATGTTCTCGGTTTCGGTGAGGAACCGGATCAGCGTCTTGGCGTCTTCGGGATTGCCGGCGTCTTTCGGAATGACAAAGCTCCAGCCGGCGAGAATGCCCGAAGTATCCTTGCCTTCCGGATGCGGCGTCATCATCACGCCGATATCGATATCCGGATTTTCCTGTTGGATCGAAGCGAGGTCGAACTGGCCGGACTGATACATCGACACCGTGTCTGCGATGAACAGGCGGCGATTGGCGGTGCCGTCGTTTTCCAGCGTCGAGGAGGGCGAGGAGCCGTCCTTGTAGAAATTGGTCCAGTATTCGACGGCCTCGACCGCCGCCGGCTCGTTGACGGTCGCCTTGGTCAGGTCATCGGAGACGATCGTGCCGCCATTCATCCAGATGAAGGGAAGGGAGCGATAGAGCGTATTGCCCACCTCGCCGCCGCCGGTAATGGCGAAGCCGAACTTGCCGTCGCCGGTCAGCGTGCTGGCGGTTTGCGTCAGTTCGTCCCAGGTTTTCGGCGGGCTGTCGGGATCGAGGCCGGCCGCGGTGAAATCGCCGCGGTTGTAGATCACCGCCATGGTCTCGATGCGGTAGGGAATGGCGTAAAGTTCGCCGTCATAGGTCACGTAGTCGAGCGCCGCCTTGACGAAATCATCCTTGTCCTCGATGACGTCGCCGAGCGGCTGTACCAGATCAGCCTCGGCGTAGCCGTTCACCCACGGGCTCTGCACATCGATGATGTCTGGCGCGGAGCCGGACATCAGCGTCGTCAGGATACGCTGCGGCAGGCCGTTCGTGGTCGTGATCTCGAGATTGAGCGTGATGTCGGGATGCGCCGCCTCGAACGCGGTCTTGAGCTTCTGGGCCCGTGCCTCGTTGAAATTGGGCGTCCACCATGTGACTTCGCCGGCAGCAGCCATTCCCGATGCCAGCGTCAACGCCGACACCGAAGCGGCGATCAGTGCCGTCAGTTTAATCGCGGTCTTGGTCATGTTTCCTCCATTGCCGCGGCCTCCGCCGCAGCTCCACGCGGCGTTGGCCGCTCATCTCCCTCGCGGTCGCGCGCCATGCATGGCCTTTCGCATCCGCTGTCCTCCTGCCGTCTTTCGACGACGATTTGCCTGGAGGAGCGTGCCGCTCTCGACCCATTTGCCTGAAGGCGAATGGTCCTCCGTCGCGCGGCGTGTCGCGAACAACCGGGGCAAAGCCCCGTCTCCTCCCAGGTTCAGATCGGAATAACAATTCACATTTGAACTGAACCAGTTCGCAATTTAACTATGCCGCTGAACTGACGATGAGTCAAGCCGGCCGGGGCAACCTGCGTTCGTCGCGCTAAATAATTGAAAATTATGATTTATGGATTTCAGTCGTGCGTCGCACGCGCGGCCGGCGCGTAAAATCAATGCGCGCGCGCGTCCTCGCGACCGTCATCGATGGATGATGCCGAGAATCCGGCCCGGATCGTCATGACGTTTCCGGGCGCTTCCATTTGCGCCGATCGCCTAATCCTTGGAGGAAAGGGTTTGCGCTCCGGTGGCGATGCCCTTGGTATTCATCGACCCGTCGAAGAGCGGCACGTCATAGGGCTCGTAGGGGAAATTGGCGCAAGCCTCTTCGATGAGCTCGACGCCGAGGCCGGGTGCGGTCGGCGCCAGCAGGTCGCCATTGTCGAATTGCAGGGTTTCCCTGACCAGCGACTTGCGCCAGGGCACGTCGATGGAAACCGTTTCGAAAATCGCGAAATTGGGAATGGCGACGGAGGTATGCAGGGTCATCGCGTTCATCACCGGGCCGACCGGATTGTGTGGCGCCAGCGGGATGAGATGCGCATGCGCCAGATGGGCGATGCGCTTGGTTTCCGAAAGCCCGCCGAAATGCGAAACGTCGGTCTGCAGCACGTCGACAGCGTGTTTTTGCAACGCCTCAAGAACCTTTCCCGGCTCGAACCAGCGCTCGCCGGCCGCGATCTCGACCGGCGAGTTGGCGCGCACCTCGGCCAGCGCATCGATACTTTCCGGCGGCGTCGGCTCCTCGATCCATCTGAGGTCGAAACGCGCGAGCTCCCGGCACATGGCGATCGCGGTCGGCACGTTCAGCCGGCCATGCACGTCGAGCATCAGGTCGATATCCGGGCCGACGGCATCCCGCACTGCGGCGACGATGTCGATGGTTTCCCGGCGCTGCCTGCGGCTCATTTCAAGATCGGCGACGTCGAAAGGGTCCCATTTCAGGGCGCGATAACCCATCTTCACCGCCTCGCGGGCGCGCTCGGCATAGTCCTCCGGCTTGGTCGCGCCGAAAAACCAGTGATTGGCGTAACACTGTACGCGATCCCGGTACTTTCCGCCCAGGAGCTCGAACACCGGCACGCCGAGCGCCTTGCCCTTGATATCCAGAAGCGCGGCATCGATCGCGCCCAGCGCCGTGCGGAACACCGCGCCGGTGCGCCAGTAACTGTCGCGGTGCAACTGCTCGATGATCGCATCGCTTTGAAACGGATCGCGGCCGATGAGCGCGCGTTCCAGTTCCTTGAGCGCGGAAACGATGGTTTCGGTTTTCCATTCCAGCGTCGCCTCGCCGACCCCGTCTATGCCGTCATCGGTGTAGAGCTTGACGAAGACGAAATTGGTGCGCGACACATTGGCGACGAAGACGTTCAGCCCGGTTATTTTCATGTCCTGATGCCTTGCTTGAATGCTTGCTGCGGCAGCCGCCGGCGTGCCGGCCGGCAAGGTTCCAAACCGTCTGGCTTCGCGACGTCTTTCAGTTTACGCTGGCGCGGCTTCGGATAGCCGGGGTCCTGCCATGATCGCGCGGCGAGCCCGGCTGCTGCACGGTGACTTGCGGCGCGATGACTGGCTGTCTCGTTGTCCTCCGCCCATGATCCTGTCCGTGCGGGCGATGCCTTGCTTGCCGGCCTCCCAACCAGCTCAATTCATATATGAACTTTTGCAGTTCAATAAATAATGCTATAGGCAGTTTCCATCAAAAGTCAATCGAGCTGAGGGCCCATGGAAGAACTGGCTGAACCCGCCGAACGGAAGAATACCGTTCCCGTGATCGACCGGATGATGGAGGTTCTGGGACAGCTTGAACGCCGCCCGGACGGGAGCAACATTCGCGAGCTCACGCAGGATCTCGGCCAGCCGCGCACGACCGTTTATCGCATCCTGAATACGCTGCAGCATCACAACATGGTGCGCCGCGATGAGGACGGCTTCTACTATCTCGGCGACCGGCTGTTGCGGCTTGCCTCGCATGTGGCCGGCGGGGGCGGACAGGTGGATATCGCGGCCCTTGGCCAGCCGGTGCTCGACAAGTTGGCCGACGAGATCGGCGAGAGCTGCAAGCTCTCCGTGCTCGACGATCAGGGCCTGCTGGTCATCGCCGTTTCTCAGGGGCGACGGGAGTATGCGCTGGCGGTGACGCCGGGCCAGCGGATGCCGGTTCATGTCGGCGCCGCCGGGAAGCTTCTGCTTGCGCATCTGAGTGAGGACGAATTGCAGGACCGGTTCGCCCGGCCGCTGGTCGCGCTCACGCCGAAGTCGATCACCGATCCGCGTCGTCTGCGGCGCGAGCTTTCGCGGATCCGCAAGCAGGGTTGGGCGCAGGATGCCGGCGAGCACATGCTGAGCATCCAGGCTGTGTCTGCACCGGTATTCGACCGGTCCGGCAAGATGATCGCCGCCATAAGCGTTCCCTTCCTGAAAGGCACGGACCAGCAGCGGATCGACGAGATCCGCGAGGCGGTGCTGACGGCGGCCGAAGGCCTGAGCGTTGCCCTGAAAGGCCAGGCCGCCCAATGAGGATTACCGATCTCAAATGCGCCGTGATCGGCCAGCATCCGGTCGTGCGTATCGTCACCGACGAGGGTATTTCGGGTTACGCGCAGGCGGAGTTCTGGAAGCCCTATCTCAAGCGCCATATTCTCGATTTCCGCGATATTCTGATCGGCGAAGACCCCACCTTGGTCGAGCGCACCATGCTGAAAATCCGCCAGCGCGGCGGCTTCAAGCCAGCCGGCGCTGCCGTCAGCGCCATCGAGATGGCGCTTTGGGACATCGCCGGAAAGGCGGCCGGTCTGCCGGTTCACCGCCTGCTGGGCGGCAAGGTGCGCGACCGTGTGCGGGTCTATAATGGCGGCGTGCGGTTTCCGATGGCCGGACATGGTCCGGAAGACTACGCCGAGGATACGCGCAGGATGCTGGCCTCGCCTGAAGGCTTTACCATTATCAAACAGCCGATTGCGTTCCACTCGGACATGAAACGGAAAGTGCCCGATTTTTACTACGGCGAGCCGCGATCGAGCGAACTCCATGGCGCGCTCGATCGCGGGCCGATAACCGAGCGCGGCCTGGCGCATGCCATCGATTGCGTGGCGGCGATGAAGGAGGTGACCGGCGACCGGGTCGGTCTGGCACTCGATTGCGGACCGGGCTGGATGCTTGCGGATGCGCAGCGTTTCGCGCGCCGCGTCGAGGGCTTCAACCTGATGTGGCTGGAGGATCTGCTCACGGGAGACTACACGCCCTACGTCAATGCCGGGGTCTACCGCGAACTCACGCGGTCCTCGCCGACGCCGATCCATACCGGCGAGCAGATCTATCTGCGGCAGAATTTCAAGGAATTGATCGAAACCCAGGCCGTCCATGTCATCGGTCCCGATCCGGCGGATGTCGGCGGGCTTGCGGAATTGAAATGGATTGCCGAATTCGCCGATCTTCACGGCATCACCATCGCCCCCCACGGAACCGCGAACGGTCTTCTGGGACTTGCCGCCCTGGTACAGGTTTGCGCCACGCTGCCGTTCAATTTCATCGCCTTCGAATATCCGGTCGCGACGCCTGACTGGTGGGCGGATATCGTCGAAGGGCTGCCCGATCCGATCGTGCGGGACGGCATGATCACGGTTTCCGACCGCCCCGGCATGGGTGTGGACCTGATCCCCGAACGAGCGCTGGAACATATGGGGGAGGGCGATCGCGCGTTCTTCGACTGACGCAATGACCCCGTGCTCCTGCTGATGCGGATTTTCAGGAGCACAGCCCCATGTCGTCAGAAGCGGCGAGCCAGCGCGGCGGCGGTGTCGCCTGGACCGCTTTATTGTGTCGTCCCCATGCATCTCTCGACGGGTATGACAAGCAGGGTAAGTTCCGCCTGACCTGCGCGTCCGACCGGCAGGCGCGCAACGGGTTTGGTATCCTTCGGCGAGCATGACAGGGCCTTCCCCTTCTTTGCCCACGCTTCCTCACTGGCGACGATGACAAGTCCCCGCCTGCCGGCAAGAAGCGGATCCGACCGTGTGCCAAATCCGCGCTTGTCCCGTCCCAGAGCAATCACGCGCGCGATATCGCCCACCGCGAGATCCAGCTTTCCGGCCTCCGCCCAGTTCAGCCCTGCGACTGCGGGTCCATCCGGCATCCCGACCTTGAGCGGCGTGAGGACCTCCGCCACCGGAGACCAATCGATCAGGTCCTCGGTCGGATCATGCAGGGAGGACGCCAGCCGGTGCAGCGCTCCCGAGGCGCCGAACACGGCGGCGACAGCCAGGAGCGCGAGCGTCAGGACTGACGTCGCAATCGCATGGCGGATGGCCGGCCGGACGTCGCGGCTCAGCCGAGCGCCCAGCAATGGAAAGATAAACAACCACCCCGGCATCGGCCAATGCGGCAACCCTGTTCCGCTCCAGAGCGCCTGAAGCGTTGTGTAGCCGACCGCCGGAACCGCAAGGGCAAGGCAAAACAGCTCTTTTTCCGTTCGCCCCTTTCGAAGGGCGTGCACGGCCGACTGCATGAGGGGAATGGCGATCCACGGGCCCAGCCAGACGATCTGCCCGAGAACCATGCGGGCAAAGGCCCAGGGCGAAAACTGCGGGCTGCCGCGCCCGGCCTGGAAACGCAACGATGCCCAGTCATGCTGAACATTCCAGACCAGTACAGGCGAAATGACAACCAGGCCCACAAGGCAGGCGACATATGGACCTGCCGTTGACAACTGCCGCCGATGCCGCGTCGCGATCACGAAGAACATGAGGCCGGCGAGTGTGAAGAGCGCGGAATATTTAGCGAGACCCGCAAGGCCGAACAGCCCGCCCGCGAGGATCCACCAAGATATCGTGGGCTCTTTGTCACCGGGTGACGGGAAAAAGATCCTTGCCATGACCTGTGCGGCGCAGGCCAGGAAGAAAAGAAGGGGACCATCCGGCACGATCCAGGCGCCGGCCGAGACGAGAAAGAACAGCGACAGATTGAGGCAAAGGACGGAAAACACCGCCGCCACGCCGCCGAACAGGCGCTCGGTCAGGCAGAAGATCGACCACGACGTCGCCGCAAACAGCAGGACCGTGGGAATGCGAACCGCCCAGCTCCATCCGAAGAGAACGCCGGTCGCGTGGGCGATCCAGTAGTGCAAAGGCGGGTGGTCGAAATATGATAGCGCGAGAAACCGCGACTGGCCGATCGTATAGCTTTCGTCGATGCCAAAGCCGAGCACATAGGCCCATGTTAGTCGCACCAGCGTGAAGGCGAGCACGATCGCGACCGCGATGCGCCGCGGCGATGCGGCGAGCTTTCTGGATAGCGTTTCGACGGAAAAGGGGTGGGCAGACTGTTGTCTCTCAACGGCATTGCCGCCCGCCTTGCCATTGCCCGGGCGTGCTGGCGTTACCATCGCGCAGGCCTCCGGCGGAAAGGGAGAAAGCCGATAGTCATAGCGCACCCGGGCGGTTCCAGACGAGCGTTTGGGTCACCAGATAGTTCCACAGGCCGCTGACGAAGGCCCCGGCAAGGCCCGCGACCCACCAGGGGCCGGCCACCGTGAACAGCGCCGTCGCGATCCCGACATTGACCACAGCCCCAATGCCGCATATCGCGACATATACCAGCAATCCCCGGAAGAAGCTGCGCCCTCGCAATTGTTGGTCGTGATAGGTCAACAGGTTGTTGCCCGAGAAATTGACGATCATGGTGATGATGGTTGCGATCGCTTGCGCGGCCGCGAAATTCACGCCCGCGACAAGAACCAGGATGAGCAGTGCCATGTGCAGGCCCAGGCCGGCGGCGCCGATCAGGAAAAAAGATACCAATCGCAAGGAGACCAGCCCTCTCGTTGCCTTGGTGAAGAGAAGTCCCAGGAATTGAAGCGCGACGCGACGATCCATCTTGCTGTGTCCTGCCGAACGGGTGGCGAAGCGATAGGGCAATTCGGCTATCCGGACATCCGGTTCCGCATTTGAAAGGATATCAAAGAGGATCTTGAACCCCCGGTTGCTCAGCCGCGGCGCCATCGCTTCGACCAGATCACGGCGGGTCGCGAAGAAGCCGCTCATGGGATCGGTCGTCCGTGCCGTGATCAAGCGTTGCGCAAGGAAAGTTCCGATCCTCGACATCGCGCTCCTGAATGGCGAGAGCGCCGTTTCCTGGCGCGGCGCGCTATATCGGGTGGCGATGGCGAGATCGTTTCCGTCGCGTATGGCGGCGACCAGATCCGGCAGCAGCCGGTGATCGTGCTGGAGATCGGCGTCCATGACCGCGACGATCTCGCCCTGCGCGGACAATATGCCCTCGATGCACGCCCCGGCGAGCCCGCGTCGGCCGACCCGGCGAATGCAGCGTATCCGCGGCTCATAATGGCCTATATCGCGCAGCACCTCGACGGTGCGATCGGGCGAATCGTCATCCACGAATATCACCTCCCAGTTCAGGCCGTGGAGGGTGGCGATCAGGTGGCTCACGAGCTTGCCAACATTCTCCCGCTCGTTGAATGTCGGTATGATCACCGAAACGTCCGGAGCTGAGTGAAGCCGTTCCGGTTGGGCTCGAGCGGCTGGAAGGAACATCTCCATGTGCTGACATCCTTGTTTGATTTGACGCGAAACTTGCGCGGCCGCGCTGGAAGCTCTTGTTGCTCGACAGCAAGTTCAGGCGGGAAACGCCGGGAGGAAGGGGCTCTCGGCCGCTGGCGCGCAGATGCAAATGTGACCGGGGAATTGTCGTGTTGATCCGTCGCCATCACGCGCCGGTCTTCAGCCCCATTTTTCCGTGGAGCCAGAACATCAGCCAGCAGACAAGCAGCCAGCCGAGCACGGCATCCGACAGAAAGTGGGCGCCCATGACGACGCGGTTCAGGGCGACGAAGATGGAGAGCGGAACGATCACCGCGGCGGCGTATTTGCGGTATGCGTCCGGTACGAACACCAGCACGGCCATGAATGCGGCCGCCGATGCGGCTTCCCCGGATGGGAAGGAGCAACTGCTCTCGCACATCGACGCGAACTGCCATGCCGGCGTGAACTCCATCGCGCCGCCAAACTCGATCACATGCTGGGGCCGGGCCCGGCCGAAGAAGAACTTGAACGCGTGCACCATGATGGCCGAACCCAACGCATAGGTGAGCAGAACGAGCAGGGCGCGCTTCGATATCTGAGGCGCCGAACGCCTGACCGGTCTCGTCGCCAGCAGGACGAGCATCACGGGCACGACAAGGTAGGGAAGCATGCGGTTGGCATCGCGGATCAACACCAGCAGTCGATCATCGGAAAGATAGAAATGCGTGCCGTCGGCGAAGAACCGCGAAACGCTGAGGTCAATCTGCGGAAACATGACGAACAGCATGCTGGACAGGAGGACCAGCTTTCCAAGCACAAGCGGCGGATGCAAAGGGACGGTACGGCCGCGAGAAGCCCAGCTTCCGCCGGCCGTACCGTCGATGGGCGCGAGCGAAGCGAGCTTTCCCAGGGCAGGCCGGTTGACATCCTTCGACGCTGAATATGAGGTTTGCACGAGGACCATCCTCTCAATGACTGGTTGTTGAACGGGGCGTGGTGGGGATTGCATGCTTCCGCCATCCGCTGCGGTGCGACATGGCGACTGCAAGTCTTCCGCGCCCGCCGATGGCCAAGCCCGGACAGGCGGTTTCAATGCCCATCTTGTGCCACGAGGCGGACCGCCGGGATGTTTGCTTGTGTGAAGTTTTGTTTCCATCCGGCCTGACAGCCGCGGGCTCTGAAACAAATCTTAATATTGCTTCAGCAAACGGGCATTCTGCGCCGTGCTATTCAGAAACAGGCAAAGTGCCATATGGACGGTGAAGGAGCCGGAGCTTGTCGGACGCCTCTCGAATTCTGATCGTCGAGGACGACACACAGATCGCGGCCATGCTGCGCGACAGCCTGAACGAAAGCGGAATGATCGCGGAGATCGCCCGGGACGGCATCGCAATGGATGCGCGCATGAAGGTGTCCAGTTTCGATCTGGTGATCCTCGATGTCATGCTGCCTGGCGAAAGCGGCCTCAGTCTCTGTCGGCGGCTGCGGGTCGCAACGAATATTCCGATCGTCATGCTGACGGCGGCCGATGCCGAGATTGACAGGATCGTCGGTCTCGAGATCGGCGCCGACGATTATGTGACGAAACCGTTCAGCGTACGGGAGCTCATCGCCAGGATACGCGGCCTGCTGCGCCGCGCCGCCCTGCCTGCGCTGAAGGAGCCGAGACAGAGGCAGTTGCGGTTCGACGGATGGTTGGTGGATCCCATTCGGCGGCAGCTCTTCGATCCGACCAATGCACGCGTCGGCCTGACGACGCACGAGTTCGATATCCTGTTGGCCTTTTGCCGAAACCCGGGCCGCGTTCTGACGCGGGAGGAACTCCTGGGTGTCACCCATGCCGGTCTGGCCGGCCCGATCGAGCGCAGCATCGATGTTCACATCAGCCGATTGCGGCAGAAGATCGAGCATGATGCCCGCGACCCGGTCGTGATCAAGACCATACGTCTGGGCGGTTACATGTTTACCGCGAATGTCGAGGAATTATGAGGCTGAAGCGTTTCCTCCCCAACACGATCAGAGGCCAGATCACGCTCATCATTGTCGTGGCGCTGATCGTCGTCACCCTCGTCGGCAGGGCCCTGGAGCAGTGGGCAAGGGATGTCGCGCCGGACATGGAAGATATCATAACGCGCGTTGATACGATGGCGGAACTCCTGAAAGCGTCCCCGCCCGATACGCGCGAGGCCATCCTTTCGGCATCGCGCGTTGCCGGCTGGGATTTCTCGCTGGAGCCGTTTTCGGTCAGCGAGACCTTCACCGGACCGTCGGAACCGGAGGGCGTGCTGGCCATGGCGATCGACCTGCTGTTCCCGGCCGATAACCTCCGCCCGCCGGTCGGCGGCTGGCGCACCTTCTGGAACGGCGAGAGGGTGATCGCGGCAAAGGTCGACGACGACACGCTTCTCATCCTTTCCGGCTTTCCGGACACGATCCTGAACAGCGCCATCCTCAACGAGGGACCGTATTATTCCGTCGCAATCGTCGTTCTGATCGCGTTCTTCTTCATATTCGCCATTCGCGTCATCACCGAGCCGATCAAGCGGATTTCGGAAGCGGCCATGCATGCGGACATCGCGAACAGTTCGGAGATTTTCGAAGAACGCGGACCTGTCGAGATCGTGGCGCTCGCCCATGCGCTCAATGCGATGCGCAGCCGGATACGGGTAATGGTCGAATCGAGAACACGCATGCTGCGGGGCATTGGCCATGACCTTCGAACCCCTCTGACGCGGTTGCGGCTTCGCGCCGACCGCATGGAGGAAGGGCCGGTGCGCGATGGACTGCTCTCCGACATCATGCGCATCGACGGCCTCCTGAACGAGGTTCTGAAATATCTCAGGGACGATTATGCCACCGAGCCGATACAGCGCGCTGACGTCGCCAGCCTGCTGCAGACCGTTTGCGCGGAGTTCAGCGATGTCGGTTTTCCGGTCCGGTTCGAGGGCCCCAACCGGATGGTCATCGATTGCAAGCCGATGGCCATCATGCGGGCGGTCACCAATCTCTGCGACAACAGCGTCAAGTTCGCGACGGATGTCACCGTCAGCCTCAAAAACGGCAAGGCGGGCTGCGATATCCGTGTCACCGATAACGGTCCCGGCATTCCGGAACATTTGAGAGAGCGCGTCTTCGAGCCGTTCTTCAAGGGGGATGAGGCGCGGCCCCATGGGGATGCACCAGAGGGAAAGGAAGATTTCGGGCTCGGGCTCTCCATTGTCGCCGATATCGTCCACGCCCATCGCGGCGCCATCTCTCTCGCCGACAACGCGCCGAGCGGCCTGATCTTTCAAATCCTTATCCCGACCCATGGCGGCAACAGGACCATAAATGAAGCGAAGTGACCTGCTCTCCTGAATGGCCCGGGCGGGCCAAAACCGAACGACGCAAAACATTGGAGCTAAAACTGATGAAGTCGATCCTGAACCCCCTGATGCCCCTCATGACGGGAGGTCCCACCCTTCCAGCCGGCGTTCACGCACCTGATGTCGGCGCCGGATCGTCGGCGCCCGGCATTGTCTCGCGCGCCGCAGAAACAGAGATTTCCGATATCGCTTTGCGTGACAAGGACCTGCCATTCATCGGCACGGAGGAAACCTTTTCCACCCGTGAACTGATGACGTTGAACAACAGACTGTTTCTGGAGAAGACCGGTCTTGCCGAAATGGGTCCGCGCCGCATCGCCGCAATGGACGAGGCGGGCATCAACGTCCAGATCCTCTCTGCCCATACGCCGGGGGTGCAGAATGTCCCCGGTCAGGAGGGCATCGATTTCGCCTATCGTCTCAACAGAATGCTCGTCGACGGACCGATGGCTGCCTATCCGCGCCGGTTCCAGGCGTTTGCGACCTTGCCTTTGCTCGATCCGGAGGCCTCGGCGGACGAGCTGGAACGCACCGTTCGGGACGATGGCTTCGTGGGGTGCCTGACCAACGGGATCATCGGGAAAAAATTCCTCGATCATCCCGATTTCGAGCCCGTGCTGGCGCGCGCCGAAGCGCTCGATGTGCCGATATACCTCCATCCGGGCCTGCCGCCCGACGAGGTTTTCCAGATCTACTACAGCAATATGCGGCCGGAGTATCAGAGGGAATACCAGGACCAGGTTCTCTCCATCTCGGCATATGGATGGCACCAGGAAACGGTTACGCAATGCCTGCGCATGGTCACGTCCGGGGTGTTCGACAGATTTCCCAAGTTGCAGGTCATTGTCGGCCACATGGGGGAGGGGCTCCCGTTCTTCTACAAACGCATCGTGGAGAAGATGGGTGAAGTGACCGAAGACACCCTGGAGAAGCCGTTCGAGCAGTATTTCCAAGACAATTTCTGGTTCACGACGAGCGCCTTCTTTCAGGATGAACTGCTCGCTCTCTTGCTGAAATACATCAGTCCGGATCGGGTGATGTTTGCGACCGACTACCCGTTCGCGAACATGAAGGAAGGAACCGACTGGTTTCGGGCAGTGGATCTGCCGCGCGAGACCAAGGAAAAAATCGCATTCCGAAACGCAGAAAAACTGTTCGGCATAAAGGCCTGACGCATCCGCGCCGCCGGCTTTGCGGACGGGCGACGCACGCTCATACGCGGTCGCGCGGGCGCGAGACACTGAACTGCGCAACGCAACATCGGAGTTGAAACTGGCATGAAACCGATCGGGAAAAAACAAACAAGTCTGGTGATGGGACGCCGCACGTTTCTAGGCGGCGCGACAGTCCTCGGCGTTGGCGCCGGATTGTCCACACCCGCCATTATCTCCCGCGCTGCCGCGGCAGGCCCTTCGGTCATCGCGGATCGTGACCGGGACCTGCCGTTTATCGCCACGGAAGAGACCTATACCACCGACGAACTGATCGCACTGAACGCGATTAATGACGAACACGTCGCCTACCTCAAGGAAACCGGCCTTGCCGAACTCGGCGCCGGCCGCATCGCGGCCATGGATGCGGCCGGGATCAACGTTCAGATCCTCTCCGCGCATACGCCAGGCGTGCAGGATGTGCCCGGCCAGGAGGGCATCGATTTCGCGGTTCGTCTGAACAAGATGATCGCCGATGGCCCGATGAAGGCCTATCCGGGTCGGTTCCAGGCCTATGCAACCCTGCCCCTGCAGGACCCGGAGGCATCAGCGGACGAACTGGAACGCGCGGTTCGCGAAGATGGCTTTGTGGGCGCCATGACCAATGGATTCATTGGCGAGAAATTTCTCGACCACCCCGATTTCGAGCCCCTTCTGGCGCGGGCCGAGGCGCTTGGCGTGCCGATTTACCTGCATCCGGGCTTCCCGCCTGACAAGGTCTTCGACATTTACTACCGCACGACGCGATCAGGCTATGACCAGGAGTTCCAGAACTATATTTTCAGCGGTTCAGGCTATGGCTGGCACCAGGAGGTGCTTACGCAATGTCTTCGGCTGATCATCACGGGGGCATTCGACAGACACCCCAGCCTGCAGATGATCATCGGTCATATGGGAGAGGGCCTTCCATTCTACTACGAGCGTATCGTGGGCGATATGAGCGAGCCGACCAAGGACGCGCTGAACAAGCCTCTCGGGCAATATTTCAGTGACAATTTCTGGTACACGACCAGCGCCTTCTTCCAGGACGAACTGCTTCATCTCTTGCTGAGATATATCAGCGTGGACCGAGTCATGTTCGGGATCGACTACCCGTTTGCGGACATGAAGCAGGGAACCGACTGGTTCCGGGCGGTCGATCTGCCGCGCGAGGCCAAGGAGAAAATCGCGTATCGGAACGCGGAAAAACTGTTCGGCATAAAGGTCTGACGATCGCGACGGGCAACAGCGTTCGATCCGCGGGCATGCTTGAAGACTGCGTATGGATCGCAGAGCCATCGATGCCGATCCTGAGCGCCGCGGGATTGTGCGGTGTGTGGCGCCTGAACCGGATGAAGCGATCAGCCGGCTTCAGGCAGGTCGAGCCGAGTCAGGGGGAGCTTGTATTTCAGGCAATTTGCAGAAGTCACGATGCTCGAGATCGGCTATGCTTCTTCTGTAACTGGTGCCAGCGGGACGCTTTCGATGACGCAGGTTAAATCCATGAGCTTTGCCCAGCAGCAAGCTGACCTCTTGCGTGTTCGAGGGACGGCAAGTCGTTTTGATGCCCATTTTCATAGCACCTACTCGATCGTGGCGATCAAACGGGGGGCGGCTGAGATCAGATCGGCGAGATGGAGTGAAACCGCACGCGCGGGCGATGTCTTCTTCTTCAATCCGTACGAAATCCACTCGGCTTGCTGCTCCAGGGAGGACGCTGAGTACGACACATTGTACCCCTCCAGGGCGTTTCTCATCAGCTGTCTCGCGACCGACCACCGCGACGACGGACCTGTTAGCATCCAGACCGGCATTCTCAGGCAGAGCCGGGCGACAAGAGAGCTTATCGACGCCCTGAATACGCCGACGGTTGAGGACAAGATCATCGAGGTTTCGCTCCAGCAGATACTGGCAGCATGTGTTTTTTCGACGGATTGCGCGGATGAAAGCACCGGAGCACTGGCGCGCCGGGCCTGCATGCTAATCCGGGAGAACTGCACGCGGGCGATGCGGACCGAAGACCTCGCGCGCGAACTGGGGGTGCACAAGAGCCACCTTGCCAGGGCTTTCGGCAAGGCGGTGGGCATGGCGCCTCAGACCTATATCCGTCAGGTACGGGTGGCGAAGGCCAGGGAGTTGATTACGGAGGGCTTTCCGCTCAGCGAGATCGCGCTCATGCTGGACTTCAGCGATCAGGCCCACCTCACGCGAGAATTCAAGAAGGTCTATGGGGTGCCGCCAGGCGCGCTTTCGCGGGCCCTCGGGAAACATCGACGAATAGACCGGCGCTTGCCCCATCAAGCGCTTTGACAAGATTGAGCTGACCGCTACGCCGTTTCGTCTGCCTTCGCGGCGCTCGGCCGCCAACGCGACATGCAAATCCTGTTCAAGACGCCATATGATGGGTCGCGTAACTTCGGCACGCAAACGTCGAGGTTCCCAAGATGCAACAAGATGATCTTCCGTATTTGATGAAATTCCCTGACGCCACGGGGCATTTTGGGCGGTTTGGCGGCAATGACTATCCGCCGCAAGTGTGGCCGGCCCTTGAAGAACTCACATCAACCTATCTGTCGCTGCGAGACAGGCCGGACTTTCAGCATGACCTCGATACGGTTCGCGTCGGTTTGCAGGGACGACCGACCCCGGTTCATTTTCTCAGGACCACCACGGCCGAAGTCGGCGGCGCGCGCATCTACATAAAACGTGAGGATCTGAACCACACGGGCGCGCACAAGATCAATCACTGCGTGGGATTCGCGCTGCTCGCCCGCAATATGGGCAAGCGCAAGCTGATTGCTGAAACGGGCGCGGGACAACACGGGGTCGCGCTCGCCGCGGCCGCCGCCTATTTCGGTCTCGAATGCGAGATCCATATGGGCGAAGTCGACATGGTGAAGCAGGCCTCGAATGTCGGGCGCATGCGCCTCCTCGGTGCGCGGGTGGTCGCGGCAAGCGCTGGACAGTCCGCCCTGAAAGAGGCGAGCGACGCCGCGTTCAACGCCTATATCGAGCAGCATGATCACGCCCTCTACGCGATCGGCTCGGCGATAGGGCCACACCCCTTTCCCATGATCGTGCGCGATTTCCAGTCGGTTGTGGGACGAGAGGCGCGTAGTCAGTTCCTGTCTCTGAGCGGAGGGCAGTTGCCCGACCATGTCGTGGCCTGCGTGGCGGGCGGATCGAACGCAATGGGCATCTATTCAGGCTTCCTCGATGATCCCGCCGTTACGCTCCATGCCGTGGAACCTCTCGGCACGTCAGATGAGACCGGGAAACACGCCGCGACACTCTCCTTCGGAACGCCCGGAACGCTTAACGGTGCGCGGTCCCTCGTTCTGCAGCAGGAAGACGGGACGCCTTCGAAGGTGTCGTCTGTCGCATCCGGCCTGGTCTATCCCGGGGTCGGGCCAGAGATCGCGATGCTGCATGAGGAAGGGCGCTTGAAGGTCGCGGCGATCTCGAACGACGAGGTGATTGCCACATTCTTCCGCTTTGCAAAGTCGGAAGGGATCATACCGGCGCTCGAGAGTTGCCATGCGCTGGCATTCGCGATCAAATTGGCAAAGCGCCGCCCGCCCTCGGAAACCATCCTGGTCAACCTGTCGGGCCGGGGCGACAAGGATGTCGATTTCGTTCTGAACGAGTTTCGGGA
>NZ_DEPM01000138.1:0-9766 GCF_002358775.1 Martelella sp. UBA3392 | reverse complement strand
GGCCGAAGATATTCTCCACATGCATGGCGTTCGGGAGCGCAGCCGCGAGATGGACCGAAAGCTCCGCGGCCCCGTGAGGGGAGACCGGAATGCCCGCTGCCGCGCCCAGCGCCGCGATCTTCACGAATTCGGTAATGCCGCCGACCTTCCAGACGTCAGGTTGCAGGAAATCCAGCGCGCCGGCGCGGATATAGTTCCAGAATTCGAAACGGTTGCAAAGCTGCTCGCCTGCCGCGATCGGCATGCCGATGGCCGTCCGCAGCGCGGCATGGCCGTCGATCGTATCGGAAAGCAGCGGCTCTTCCAGAAACAGCGGCGCGGCCTCGAGCAGCAGGCGGGAACGCTGAATGGCTTCGCCGGGCGACCATTTCTGGTTGGCGTCGAGCATGAGCTGGCAGTCCGGCCCGATCAGTTTGCGGACCGCCATGACCCGCTCGCGGTCTTCATCCAATCCGGGCCTGCCGACCTTGAGCTTGAAGGCCCTGTAGCCCTCTTCGAGTTGCCCGCGCGTTTGCGCCAGAAGGTCGTCCTTCGAAAGGTGAAGGTTGATGGCGCTGGCATAGACCTCGACCGTGCTTCGGGCGCCGCCCAGCAACCGGTAGAGCGGCTCGCCGGCGGCCTTAGCCTTCAGATCCCACATTGCAATGTCGATCGCCGAGAGCGCCAGCGTGGTGATGCCGCCCGGCCCTGCGGCATGGCATTCCATCCATAGCCGCTGCCAGACCTGCTCGGTGTTGCGCGGATCCATCCCGGTCAGCATGGGGGCGAGATAGCCGGTGATCAACGCTTCAGCGGAGGCGGCGCCCACGCCCGCCGTCGTGCACCAGCCGGTTCCGCTCTGCCCATCCGACGTGTTTACCTCGACCAGCACCAGTTCGCGGTGGGTCATGGTCACGCGGCTGGAGGTAAAGGGTTGCTTCAAAGGCAATCGGTAGCCGCTGCAGCGGACTTCGGTAATTTTCATGTCGGTTATCGCCTCCCTCGCTTACCCGGAAAGCCGTGCCGTTCTGGCAGCAGCCTTGCGCCGGCCCATCTTGCCGGAGCCGGGGGACGCACACCTTGTCGTTATCCCCGCCTTTCGCCTGTCGAAACGTCGGCGAGTGGCTGTATCGCTGAATCGGCACGCGGATATTGTGAACGCGCCGTCGCGGATTCCTTCAAAAAAGACGAGAAATGCTCGAAACATGCAGAAAACAAAACTCAACGCCGATCTGATTTCCGGATTGCTTTTCATAGCGTTCGGTCTCTGGTTCTGCGGTTCTTCGGTCTATGGACTCAAAATCGGTAACGCGTTCCGCATGGGACCGGGCTTCTTTCCGGCCGTGCTGGGCGGTCTTCTCGCGCTGCTCGGCCTCGTCATCGTCGTCAGCGGCCTGCGTTCGGATGAAGCGCCGTTGACGCTGTCGAACGTGCCCTGGCGGGCTGTCGTGCTCCTGCCGGTGGCGCTCATCCTGTTCGGCGCGGCCATGAAACCGCTCGGCCTTGCCATTGCCCTTCTGCTGCTGTGCTTCTGTTCGGCCATGGCGATCAAGGAGATGACGCTGCTGAAATCGGCGGCGTTGTCGGTCGCTGTTACGCTGCTGTGCATCGGCATCTTCTCTGTCGCGCTCGGGCTTAACCTGCCTCTTCTGGGCAATTGGCTGCGATAGGAGGCTGCACCCATGGATTTCATCAACAATCTCGCACTGGGTTTTTCGGTCGCCTTCGCCGTCAAGAACCTGTTCTTCTGCTTTGTCGGCGTGTTGGGCGGTACGCTGGTCGGCGTATTGCCGGGCGTCGGACCATTGGCGACGATCGCCATCCTGTTGCCGGTCACTTTTTCCATGGGGCCGGATTCGGCGCTGATCATGCTTGCCGGCATCTATTACGGCGCCCAGTATGGCGGCTCGACCACCGCGATCCTGCTCAATCTTCCCGGTGAGGCGTCATCAGCCGTCACCACGCTCGACGGCTACCAGATGGCCCGTAACGGCAGAGCGGGGCCGGCGCTTGCGACCGCGGCGCTTTCCTCGCTGTTTGCCGGAACGGTCGCGACCCTGATCATCGCGCTGTTTGCGACGCCGCTTACCCATGTGGCGATGGCCTTCAGGCCGCCCTCCTACTTCTCGATGATGGTGCTCGGCCTGATCGCGTCCGTCGTGCTTGCCCATGGCTCGGTGCTGAAGGCGATCGCCATGGTGCTGCTCGGGCTGTTGCTCGGCATTATCGGCACGGATATCTACACCGGCACAACCCGCCTCAACATGGGCATGCTCGAACTTGCCGATGGCGTCGACATCGTCGCGCTGGCCATAGGGTTGTTCGGCATCGCCGAGATCCTGCGCAATCTGGAGACGACTGAAGTTCGCGATGTCCTCAACGAAAAGGTCAAGGGGTTGTGGTTGTCGCGCGAGGATTTCAAGCGCATCTTCATGCCGTCGGTGCGCGGGACCGCGATTGGCTCGGCACTCGGCATTCTGCCGGGCGGGGGCGCGATGCTCTCCTCGTTCGCGGCCTATATCGTGGAAAAGAAGGTCTCGAAGAACCGGGCCGAATTCGGCCAGGGCGCGATCGAGGGCGTCGCCGCACCGGAAGCGGCCAACAATGCCGGTTCGCAGACCGCCTTCATCCCCATGCTGACGCTCGGGCTACCGTCCAACGCCGTGATGGCGCTGATGATCGGGGCAATGATCATTCAGGGCATCCAGCCGGGACCCGACATCATCGTCAAGCAGCCTGGTATGTTCTGGGGCCTGATCGTGTCGATGTGGATCGGCAATTTCATGCTGGTGCTCCTGAACCTGCCGCTGATCGGCCTTTGGGTGAAGTTTCTGTCGGTGCCCTATTCGGTGCTGGTCGTGGCGGTGATGGCGTTCAGCGCTGTCGGCATCTACTCGGCCTCCGGCACGCTTTTCTCGATGTACGAACTCGGTTTCTTCGCCTTGCTCGGATACCTGCTGATGCGGCTTGGCTGCGAGCCGGCGCCGCTGACGCTCGGCTTCATTCTCGGCCCGATGATGGAGGAGCAATTGCGGCGCAGCATGTTGATGTCGCGCGGCGATCCGACCGTTTTCCTGACAGAGCCGATCAGCCTGGCATTTCTCGTTGCCGCCGCCATCGTGCTCGCCCTGCTGGCGCTGCCGTCGATCGCCCGCAAGCGCGAAGAAGCTTTCATTGAAAGCGAGGGCTAGACCATGAACCCCATCAACGACATCCGCCCCTTCGAGGGCATCAGGGTACTCGACATCACCCATGTTCTGGCGGCGCCCTTCGCGACCTACCAGCTCGCGGTTTTCGGGGCCGACGTCATCAAGATCGAAAACCCGCACGAACCGGAACAGACCCGTATCGATGGCAGCGATCCGCAGCTTTCGGCCGATAATATCGGCACCCACTTCATCATCCAGAATGGCGGCAAGCGATCGCTCACACTGGATCTTAAAACCGAGCAAGGGCGCGAGATCCTGCGCAAGCTGGTGCCCGGCGCGGATATTCTGGTCGAAAACTTCCGGCCGGGAGCACTGAAGGCGCTGGGGCTCGGCTATGAGGATCTCAGAAAACTCAACCCCCGCCTGATCTACGCCTCGATGTCCGCCTTCGGGCAGGACGGGCCGCGCGGCGGGCAGACCGGATACGATCAGGTCATCCAGGCGGTGTCGGGCCTGATGATGGTCAACGGAACAGCCGATATGGTGCCGATGAAGGTCGGCACGCCGGCCGTTGACTATTCCACAGGCGCGATGGGCGCGTTCGCGCTCGCCGCAGCCCTTTTCCAAAGAGAAAGGACCGGGATCGGGCAATATATCGATCTTTCCATGCTCGATACCGCCTTGATGCTGATGGGCGCCCATCTGACCAATTACAGCCGTTCGGGCAAGGAACCGAAGGCGGGCGGCAACCGGCACGAGTTTTCGACATGCGGGCTCTACGACACGGCTGACGGCAAGCTTCAGATCGCCGCCATCAATCTGCGCCAGCAGGAGCGGCTCTGGAAGGCGCTGGGGCATCCCGAACTGGTCAAGGCCAATAATGGTGAACGCCGCAAGGGCGCCGATGCCGAGCGCGCAATCCTGTTGCCCATCCTGCTCACCAAAACGGCGGCCGAGTGGGAGGACTGGTTTCAGGACCATCATATCCCCGCCGCCCGGATATGGACGTTGCCGGAAACGCTGGCCCACGGCCAGCTCGAAAGCCGCGACATTCTGCACCATTACGAAGATGAGCCCGGTATTCCCGGAAAGATCACGGCTCCCAAGGCCGCGTTCAAACTGGATCACGGCGGCGCGCGGATCGATCGCCCGCCACCGCGTCTGGGCGAGCACAACGAGGAATTGCTCGCCGAGCTCGGCTATAGCACCGAAGAAATCGCCAACCTGCGAGCAACAGGCGCGATCTGAACCCAAAATGAGGAGGAGGACCCCATGAAACCCCTGACACTATTGACTTCCGTTTCCCTGGCACTTGCGGCATTGACAGGCGTCGCCGTTGCACAGGAGAGCGACTATCCAAACGATCTTGTCCGCGTTGTCGTCGGGTCATCGCCGGGCGGCACGGCCGATACCGTTTCCCGGATCGTTGCCGACGCCTTGAGCGAAAAATTCGGCGAAACCTTCGTCGTCGAGAACCTGCCGGGGGCCGGCGGCGCGCTTGCGGCATCCGAGGTCAGGAGCGCGGAGCCGGATGGCTACACCATCCAGTTCATCTTCTCGTCGTTCTCGATCCTGCCCTCGCTGAACCCGGATGTGAACTACGACCCGGTCAAGGATTTCGAGGCCATTACCATGGTCTCCTATGCGCCGAACCTGCTGCTCGTGAACCCGTCCTTCGGCGTGAAAACCTTTCCGGAATGGGTCGACAAGATCAAGGCCAATCCCGGCAAGTATGACTATGGCAGCGGCGGGATCGGCTACAGTCAGCATCTGTCGATGGAAATGCTGTTGCAGGATATCGGCGGCGATGTGGTGCATATCCCCTATGCCGGCAGCGGCAACCTGCTCGGCGCCCTGATCTCGGGCGAGATTCCATTCGCCTTCGACACGCTGACGACGGCCGTGCCGCACATCGAATCCGGTGCGCTTATCCCTCTGGCGATCACCAGCTCCGAGCGGTCCGAGATATTGCCGGACGTGCCCGCGGTCGGCGAGTTCGTTGAAGGCTACGAACTGACCGCCTGGAACGGCTTTGTCGCGCCGGCGGGCACACCCAGGGAAATCGTCGACGAATTGAACGCCGCGATCGTGGAATATCTCGAGACCGACGAGGCCAGGGCGTTCTTCGGCAAGCTCGGAACCGCGATCGCCGCGAGCACGCCCGAAGAATTCGAACAGGTGATTGCCGGCGACTACGAAAAATTCGCAGTGGTGATCAAGGAAGCGGGCATCACCGCGCAATAAGCCAGACAAGCCGGGCAGGACGGAGTTCGTGCCCGGCTTCCCGACGCATGCCCGCCTGGAGGCGAATGCGTTTTGCCATGCTGCGGAGCTCTGCCAATGTCAGATGAGGTAACTTTTTCAGCCGATCTCCTGCGCCGCTACGCGACTGATCTTTTCACGGCGGCGGGTCTTTCGGCGCAAGCGGCGGGGCGCGTTTCCGACGCCCTGATCGAGGCCGATCTTTCCGGGCGCGGTTCGCACGGGATGTTGCAGGCCGACAGGTATATCGAGCGGCTGATTGCCGGTGCGATGTCGATCGCCGACGCGCCACAGGTCGTCAGCCGAAGTCACGGCGCGATCGTGCTCGATGCCGATGGCATGGAAGGGCATCTGGTCGCCGAGGATGCGATGATGTTGGCCATAGAAACGGCCCGTGAAACCGGCATTGCGGCCGTCGCGGTTCGCCGGGCGCAGCATATGGGCGTGGTCGGGCGTTATGTGCGCATGGCCGCCGAGGCCGGCTGCGTGGGAATTGCCATGGGCAACACCAAGCCCGTGATGGCCGCCCCCGGCGGTGTGGAAAAACTCGTGGGCACCAATCCGCTTGCGATCGGCATACCGGCGACGCGGGAGGCGGTCGTGCTCGATATGGCAACCAGCGCGGGCACCTACGGCCGCATCCGACAGGCCAACGCACTTGGCCTGGATATTCCCGCCGGCTGGGCGCTGGATGCCGATGGCGTTGCGACCACGGACCCGGCGGAGGCGATGAAAGGATTGTTGCTGCCGGTCGGCGGCGCGAAGGGCTTTGCCCTGTCCTTCATGATCGACCTTCTCGCGGGGTTATTGTCCGGCGGGGCCTGGGGAACAAAGCTCGGCCTGATTGACGACAGCACCGTCGGACCACAGATGTCGTCCTATCTTTTCATCGTGCTCGATATCGCGTCTTTCCGGCCACTCGAGGAATTCAAGGCGGAAGCGGATGAAGCGATCGCCGGGGTACGGCAATCGCGCAGGGCCGAAGGCGTGGACCGGCTCTATACACCCGGTGAACGCAGCGCGGAACAGCTCGCGGCGAGCAAAGGTGCAATCAGGCTCGCTCCCGCCGTCGTAAAAGCGCTTGCCGAACGCGGGCGGCAACTGGGCATCACCGTGCCTGCAGAATTTCTGGAGTGATGAGCCATGACCATCGGCTACGACATCATCAGGGAAACCGCGCGGACGCTGTATGATCGGGCGCTCAAGCGCATTCCGGAAAATTCGAAGGCGGCGCTGGAGAACGCCCTTGAAACAGAAAGCTCGCCTTCTGCCCGCACGACGCTCGAATTCATGATCAAAAGCGCCCGCCGCGCCGAAGAGAAGTCCACTTATGTCTGTTCGGATGCGGGTTTTCCGGTCTATTTCGTCAAGATCGGCACGAAGGCCCGGTTCGAGGGCGATATCAAGAGGGCGTTTGTCGATGCGTTCGACGAACTGGTGAGAACGATCGAGCCACCGATCCTGAAATTCGTTACCAACCCGCTGACCGGCGAGCGCAGTTATCACGGCAAGGACATGCCGCATATCACCTGGGACTTCGTCTCGGATGACGATTGCATCGATATCACCTGTTCGCCCAAGGCGCTCGGTTCCGGGCGCTGGGCCGCGCTGGAAATCTTCAGCTATCCCAGGCTTGAGGAGATCGAGCGCTATATTCTCGATGTTTCCATAAGGGCGGGATCGCAGCATTGCCCGCCAGTGGTTATCGGTGTGGGCATAGGCGGGTCATTCGACCATGCCGCGAAAATGGCGAAACTGCAGACATTGCGACCGTTCGGGACCACCAATCCCGAGCCAATCCTTGCCGCGATGGAGGAGCGGCTTACCCGCGCCGTCAACAAGACCGGATTCGGGCCCATGGGCACCGGGGGCGACACCACTGCGCTCGGCGTCCACATCGACTACGCCTCGGGTCACGGCTTCACGCCGGTGGCCGTCTGTTTCAACTGCTGGATCAACAGACGCACCCGGGCGCGTATCTCCAATGACGGGAAGGTGACCTATCTTGAGTGAATACATTCTCGATCTGCCGGTCTCCCGCGATCTCGCTCGCTCCTTGAAGCTCGGCGATACAGTCTTTTTGCGCGGTGATGCCGTGATCACCGCCGGCTATCCCACGCATCAGCGCCTGATGGACTGCATCGAGGAAGGGCGGCCGCCACCGGTTTCGATGGATGGCGGGGCATTCTTCCATCTCGGCTGCATGAGCCGCGAGGAGGAAGGCGCGCTCCGGCCGCTTTACGTCAATCCCACCACCAGCACACGCTTCAACGCCTTCATGCCGCGCATCATCGAGCATTTCGGCCTGACCGTTATTGGCGGCAAGGGAGGACTCGATGACGCTTGTGTTGCCGCCATGAAGAAGACGGGTTGCGTCTATCTTTCCATCCTTGGCGGTGGTGCGCCATTGCTGACGGAAGGTATCGAGGCGATTTGCGAAACCGGCTGGAACGATCTGATCGTCCAGTTCCGCCTTTCCCGGGTCAGGCTGGACATGTTCGGACCGCTGACAGTGGCCATCGACGCGCACGGAAACTCGGTCTACGCCGATCTCAACGCCAGCGCCCAGGCCCGCCTTCCCGACATCATGCGCGCGCTTGCGAGGGACAGGTCAATTCAGATGTGAGCTTCCTGCACTCAAAACAGGACTCGTCGCACGGTAGATACCGCGGCATTCATTATGGTGCGTTCGTAGCTGACAGGACGGTGGCTCATCACAGCGGGGTAGCGGCGAATCTCGTCACCGGCATTAACCTGACATCCCTCCGTCAGGACATGTACGGTGGTTGGCCCGACCGCGACATCGGCCCGCTATTAGCTGCTTCGACCAGAGCTGACCGGGCACGGCTTCGCGATCACCTTCGTACCGATATCTTATGGTATTCTTTCAGCGCAGATTCGCATATATCGGCAAGTCTCGGTTTGGTCTTGCTGATAGACCGGGCCGCCGACCAGAATGATGGGTGAATCGAGCGTGGACGATCCGAACGACAGCCTTCCGGAACAGCTTGAGCGCGCGCGCGTGGCCTGGTTCTACTTCGTGGGCGGATTGACTCAACAGGAAATCGCGGCCCGGATGAACATGACCAGGCTCAGGGTGAACAAGATCATCGGCCAGGTGCGCGAGGACGGCGCGGTCCAGATCGACGTCATGCTGCCGCTCAGCGGCTGCATTGCGCTGGCCGAGGCGGTTGCCGAGCGCTACGGCCTTGCCGAAGCCACCGTGGTTCCTGACGTTCCGGATTTTCTTGAACAGAAACGGGTGATCGGCGAGGCGGCCGGCGCGATGGCCAGCGGCCTGATCGAACGGCGCGATCTGGGCATCGGCATCGCTACGGGCCGCACGCTGAGTTTCGCCGTGCGCCGCCTCAATGCGCGCCCGCATGCCAATAGCTGGGTGGTTGGCCTGACCGGGGGCGCCACGCGCTCCTCCGGCACCAACACGTTCGAGGTGGCGACGAGCCTTGCCCGCAAGCTGGGCGTCGAATGCCATTACCTGACCGCCCCGCTCTATTGCGCTTCGCCCGAAAGCCGCGAGGCGCTGCTCCTGATCGACGAGTTGACGGACGTACTGGCCCGGACCGAGATCGCCGATCTCGGCATCGCGTCCTGCGGCTGGCTCGCCGAAGATACGACGCTGACGCAGATCAGGGTCGTGAAGGACAATCTGGACGAGATTCTGAAACGCGGCGCGGTCGGCGAATTTCTGGGCTGTTTCCTGGATTCCCGGGGTCAGCCGGTCGATCATTTCCTGAATGATTCGATCATGGCGCTCAGTCCCGAGAAGATGAAGCTCAAGCCGATGTCCATGCTTGTCTCCGGCGGGATCGAGAAGGTGCAGATCATCCGGGCGATCCTGCGCGGCGGCTACGTCAACCGGCTTGCCACCAACGAAGCCGTGGCCCGGGCGCTGATGGCCGGGCCACGGTAGATTTCACTTGGGAGCGCGAGCCTCCGCCAGAGCGGCGGCCATGGCCCGCAGCGTGACCCATGTCGATGCTGCGCCCGGGTCGATATGGCCCTTGGAACGTGCGCCGAGCTTGGCCGAACGGCCACGGCGGGATTCAAGATCGGCCGTCGCCTTCATGCCGGCCTCCGCGCCGTCGCGGGCGGCATTGATGACATCGAGCTCCGATCCATTGGCGGCGGCCTGCTGCGCGCGTTCGACCGCCGGCACCCAGGCGTCGATCATGGTCTTGTCGCCCGGTTCCGCGCGGCCCCGGTCGCGCACGCCCTGAAGTGCGGCGGCAAGCCATGCCGCCAGCGCCTCGGCATCGAGGTTCAGGCGGTCGCTGACCGCGGCACCCGCGCGCAGGAAGGCGGTCGCGTAAAGGGGACCGGAGGAGGCGCCGACGGCATCGAGGAAGGCCTTGGCC
>NZ_DEPM01000225.1:0-3586 GCF_002358775.1 Martelella sp. UBA3392 | reverse complement strand
GTCTCGCGCGGTAACCGGCTCGTGCCCTGCGCTGGCGCGCTCGCGGCACTTTACAGCGAACTCGGTGGTCAAACCCGCATCGCCGGCAAGCCCCACAAGCCGATCTATGATGCGGCGCTGGCCAAGGCCACGGAGCTCAGAGGCGATGTCGATGCCGCCCGCGTGCTCGCCATCGGCGACGGCATGCCGACGGATGTGCGCGGCGCGATCGATTACGGTCTCGACCTGCTGTTCGTGGCCGAAGGCATCCACGAAGCCGATTACGCCGTGAACGGTAAAGTTGACGAAGCGTCGCTCGATCGGTTCTTGACGCAACACGGCGCGCATCCGAAATACTGGATGACGAAACTCGCCTGAACACGCGCCGGACGCACAGCATGACCGTATTCCATCGCAATGAATTTCGTGAGCCGCTGCCTGAAACGCTGAAGGGCGGGGTGGTTGCGATCGGCAATTTCGATGGCGTCCATCGCGGCCATCAAAGCGTGCTCAATCGCGCGCTTGCCATTGCCGAGGAGCGCGGCGTGCCGGCGCTGGTGCTGACCTTCGAGCCGCATCCGCGCTCGGTGTTCAATCCGCAAAACCCGGTGTTTCGGCTGACGCCGGCGCCGATGAAGGCGCGGCTGCTGGAGGCGATGGGCTATCACGCCGTCATCGAATATCCATTCGATCGAACGTTCTCGCAGCGCTCGCCGGAAGAATTCGTCACCACGGTGCTGATCGATTGGCTTGCCGCCAGCGAGGTGGTGACCGGCTTCGATTTCCATTTCGGCCGCAACCGCGAGGGCGGCCCGGCCTATCTGATGGCCGCCGGCAAGCGCCACGGCTTCGGCGTCACGCTGATGGATGCCTTTCGCGACGAAGGCGCCGATGTCGTCTCCTCAAGCCGGATCCGCGATCTCCTGACGCGGGGCGAGGTGGTTCAGGCGTCCGGTCTGCTCGGCTATCGCTATACGGTAACTGGCGAGGTGATCCACGGCGAGAAACTTGGCCGCACGCTGGGCTTCCCGACCGCCAATATGGCCTTCGATCCCGACGCCAAGCTGCGCCCCGGCATCTATGCCGTGCGCTACCGCCGCCCCTGCGGCACGCTGCATGACGGCGTCGCAAGCTTCGGCCGCCGTCCGACCGTGGTGGAGGACGGTCGCCCGCTGCTGGAAACCTATATCTTCGACTTCAAGGGCGATCTCTATGGCGAGGAGGGCGCGGTCTCGCTGTTCGGCCGGCTGCGCGACGAACTCAAGTTCGACGGCCTCGAAGCCCTGGTCGCCCAGATGCATCGCGATTCCGATCAGGCGCGGGCGCTGCTCTCCGGCGTGAAGCCGTTTTCGGAACTCGACGCGAAGATCGCGTTTTGATGATTGTACCTACGGCAGTTTCTCGCGCATGGCTCTTTTCATCCCCGCGAAAAATCAGTAAAGACGGCGCATGATGACTGGGTACCGGTTTCGCACCATACGAATTATTGGCCCGGCTTTCCGCGCTGCTTGAGGTTTGAGCGCCGGAAGGTCCGGGATTTCGGCGTTTCAAGCGCCTCGACCGTCTCAAATTCCCCTATAAATGCGCGCGATACGCGCCGCCAGAAGGCCGCGAACCCATGAGCGATACAAAAGACACCATCGATTATTCCAAGACCCTCTATCTGCCGCAGACCGATTTCCCGATGCGCGCCGGTCTGCCCGAAAAGGAGCCGGAAACGGTTGCCCGCTGGCAGGAGATCGGGCTCTACAAGAAGCTGCGCGAGGACGCCAAGGGCCGCGAGAAATTCGTGCTCCACGACGGCCCGCCCTATGCCAATGGCAACATCCATATCGGCCACGCGCTGAACAAGATCCTCAAGGACGTCATCACCCGCTCGTTCCAGATGCGCGGCTATGACAGCAATTACGTTCCCGGCTGGGACTGCCACGGCCTGCCGATCGAATGGAAGATCGAGGAAGCCTATCGCGCCAAGGGCCAGAACAAGGACGAGGTCGAGATCAACGAATTCCGCCGCCAGTGCCGCGAATTCGCGCAAGGGTGGATCGACGTCCAGACTGCTGAATTCCAGCGCCTAGGCATCGAGGGCGATTTCGAAAACCCCTACACCACGATGGCCTTCCACGCCGAGGCCCGGATCGCCGGCGAACTCCTGAAGATCGCCAAGTCCGGCCAGCTCTATCGCGGCTCCAAGCCGGTGATGTGGTCGGTGGTCGAACGCACGGCTTTGGCCGAGGCGGAAGTGGAGTATCACGAGGTTCAGTCGGATACGGTTTGGGTGAAGTTTCCTGTGATTGCTGAAGGGACGGATCCTGAAGCTGGGATGAATCGGATACGAAAGTCTCTCGCGGTTGAGCACGGCTCTTCCGAACCAGAGAAAGACGTTGAAAAGTTTCATGCCAAATTTGGCCTTAAGGATGCGTTTGTTGTCATCTGGACTACAACGCCGTGGACGATCCCGGGCAATCGCGGCATCTCGTTCTCGTCGCGTCTCGAATACGGCCTCTATGAAGTTACCGAGGCGACCAATGATTTTGGACCGCAGCCCGGCGAAAAGCTTCTCTTTGCGAAGAACCTTGCCGAGGAATGCGCCGCCAAGGCCAAGGTAGAGCTGAAGCTTGTCCGCGACGTTGCCGGTGACGAACTCTCTGCGATCACCTGCGCCCATCCGCTCGCTTCCCTCGGCTACGACTTCAAGGTCCCGCTGCTCGACGGCGATCACGTCACCGATGACGCCGGTACCGGCTTCGTGCACACCGCGCCGGGCCATGGTCGCGAGGACTTTGACGCGTGGATGGAGAAGGCCCGCGAGCTTGAGGCGCGCGGCATCTCCGCGAAGATCCCGTTCACGGTCGGCGATGACGGCTATTACACCGAGGAGGCCTATGGCTTCGGCCCATCCGCCGAAGGTGGCGCTGCCCGCGTCATGGATGATAACGGCAAGAAGGGCGATGCAAACGACCGCGTCATCAAGGCGCTGATCGATGCCGACATGCTGTTTGCCCGCGGCCGGATCAAGCATGACTATCCGCATTCCTGGCGCTCCAAGGCGCCGCTGATCTTCCGCAACACGCCGCAATGGTTCGCCGCCATCGACGTGGCGCTGGACGACGGCATGGACGAGGATGACGAGGACGACGACGAGCGCGCGCTGAAATCCATCGACACGCTGGTGGAGTTCACTCCGCGCTCCGGCCGCAACCGCCTGCATTCGATGATCGAGGCGCGGCCCGACTGGGTGCTGTCGCGCCAGCGCGCCTGGGGCGTGCCGCTCACGCTTTTCGTGAATACGAAGACCGGCGAATTGCTGCGCGACGAAAAGGTGAACGCGCGCATTGTGGAAGCGGTGGCGAAGGAAGGCGCGGATGCCTGGTTCGAACGGCCCGCGAGCGACTTCCTCGGCAACGACTACAACGAGGCCGACTATGAGCGCGTGACGGACATTCTCGACGTCTGGTTCGATTCGGGCTGCACCCACGCTTTTACGCTGGAAAGCGGGCGCTGGCCTGCGCTCAAATGGCCCGCCGATCTCTATCTCGAGGGCAGCGACCAGCATCGCGGCTGGTTCCAGTCGTCGCTGTTGACCTCGGTCGCCGCGCACGGCGTC
>NZ_DEPM01000067.1:22573-30836 GCF_002358775.1 Martelella sp. UBA3392 | reverse complement strand
AAGCTGGTCGAGGCCGAGGGCTTCGAGAAGTTTCTGGACGTCAAGTACAAGGGCACCAAGCGTTTCGGCCTTGATGGCGGTGAATCGCTGATCCCGGCGATGGAGCAGATCATCAAGCGCGGCGGTTCGCTGGGCCTGAAGGAGATCGTGCTCGGCATGCCGCATCGCGGCCGCCTCAACGTGCTCTCGCAGGTGATGGCCAAGACCCATCGCGCGATCTTCCACGAGTTCAAGGGCGGTTCGTTCAAGCCCGACGACGTCGAGGGTTCGGGCGACGTGAAGTACCATCTCGGCGCGTCCTCCGACCGCGAGTTCGACGGCAACAATGTCCACCTGTCGCTGACGGCAAATCCCTCGCATCTGGAAATTGTCGATCCGGTGGTGATGGGCAAGGCCCGCGCAAAGCAGGATATTCTCGCCACCCAGCGCGAGGGCGAGATCGTTCCGCTTTCGGAGCGCGCCAAGGTGATGCCGCTCTTGCTGCACGGCGATGCCGCCTTTGCCGGCCAGGGCGTGGTGGCCGAGGTTCTGGGTCTTTCGGGCCTGCGCGGCCATCGCGTTGCCGGCACGGTGCATTTCATCGTCAACAACCAGATCGGCTTCACCACCAACCCGGCCTTCTCGCGCTCCTCGCCCTATCCGTCGGATGTGGCGAAGATGATCGAGGCGCCGATCTTCCACGTCAATGGCGACGATCCGGAAGCCGTGGTCTATGCCGCCAAGATCGCGACCGAGTTCCGGATGAAGTTCCACAAGCCGGTCGTCATCGACATGTTCTGCTATCGCCGCTTCGGCCATAACGAGGGCGACGAGCCGTCCTTCACCCAGCCGAAGATGTACAAGGCGATCCGCGGTCACCAGACCGTGACCCAGCTTTACGCCGAGCGGCTGATCAAGGAAGGCCTGATCACCAAGGACGAGTTCGAGCAGATGCTTTCCGACTGGAAGGACTTCCTCGAACAGGAATTCGAGGCCGGCTCCTCCTACAAGCCGAACAAGGCCGACTGGCTGGACGGTGAGTGGTCGGGCCTGCGCGCCGCCGACAATGCCGACGAACTGCGTCGCGGCAAGACCTCGGTTCCGATGAAGACGCTGAAGGAAATCGGCAAGAAGCTGACCGAGGTTCCGGAAGGCTTCAACGTGCACCGCACCGTGCAGCGCTTCCTCGACAACCGCGCCAAGATGATCGAGACCGGCGAGGGGATCGACTGGGCCATGGGCGAGGCGCTGGCCTTCGGCGCGCTCTGCCACGAGGGCTTCAAGGTTCGTCTGTCGGGTCAGGATGTCGAGCGCGGCACCTTCTCGCAGCGCCATTCTGTGCTCTACGATCAGGAAACCGAGGAGCGCTATATCCCGCTCCAGCATATCCATCAGGCGCAGGGCCGCTACGAAGTCGTCAACTCGATGCTTTCGGAAGAAGCCGTCCTCGGCTTCGAATACGGCTATTCGCTGGCCCGCCCGAACGCGCTGACGCTCTGGGAAGCCCAGTTCGGCGATTTCGCCAATGGCGCGCAGGTGATCTTCGACCAGTTCATCTCGTCGGGCGAGCGCAAATGGCTGCGCATGTCCGGTCTCGTCTGCCTTCTGCCGCACGGCTATGAGGGGCAGGGCCCGGAGCACTCCTCCGCCCGTCTGGAGCGCTGGCTGCAGATGTGCGCCGAGGACAACATGCAGGTTGCCAACTGCACCACGCCGGCGAACTATTTCCACATCCTGCGCCGCCAGTTGAAGCGCGACTTCCGCAAGCCGCTGATCCTGATGACACCGAAGTCGCTGCTGCGCCACAAGCGGGCAACTTCGACGCTGTCGGAAATGGCGGGCGAAACCGCATTCCACCGTCTCTTGTGGGATGACGCGGTCGAGCACGACACGCCGATCAAGCTGGTCAAGGACGCCAAGATCCGCCGCGTGGTTCTGTGCTCGGGCAAGGTCTATTACGACCTGTTCGAGGAACGCGAGAAGCGCGGCATCGACGACATCTACCTGCTGCGCGTCGAGCAGCTCTATCCCTTCCCCGCCAAGGCGCTGATCAACATGCTGTCGCGCTTCAAGAACGCGGAAATGGTATGGTGCCAGGAAGAGCCGAAGAACATGGGCGCATGGTCGTTCATCGAGCCCTATCTGGAATGGGTGCTGACCCATATCGACGCCAAGCACACACGGGTGCGCTATGCCGGCCGTCCGGCGGCTGCTTCCACGGCCACGGGCCTGATGTCGCGCCATCTGGCGCAGCTCGAGGCCTTCCTGGAAGACGCGCTCGGCGAGTGATTTGAACTTTCCCAGCATGCCGGTCGAGGAGCCCGGCATGCGCAGACCGCCTCAAGGCGTTTTGAAACAGACATTATCAAGATCGGGACTTTTGAAATGGCCACTGAAATCCGCGTTCCCACTTTGGGCGAATCCGTTACCGAGGCAACGGTCGGCACCTGGTACAAGAAGGTCGGCGACGCGGTTGCCGCCGACGAGCCGATTGTCGAGCTTGAAACCGACAAGGTGACCATCGAGGTTCCCGCACCCGCCGCCGGCGTGCTGTCGGAAATCGTTGCTGCCGAAGGCGAGACGGTTGAGCTGAATGCCCTGCTCGGCCAGATCGGCGAAGGCGATGGCGTTGCCGCCAGCGAAAAGAAGGAAGAAAAGCCCAAGGAAGAGGCCAAGAAGGACGAAGCGCCGAAGGAAGAGGCCAAGTCCGAAGAAAAGGCCGAGGGCAAATCCGGCGACATGCCGGCCGCTCCCGCCGCCGCCAAGATGATGGCCGAGAAGAACATCTCGGAAGATCAGGTGGAAGGCACCGGCAAGCGCGGCCAGATCCTGAAGGGCGACGTGATTGCCGCCGCCGCCAAGGGCACATCGGCTCCGGCCCCGTCGGACACGAAGGCGCCGGCGCGCGGCCCATCCAAGGTTGAGGATGCCGACCGCGAAGAGCGCGTCAAGATGACCCGCCTGCGCCAGACCATCGCCAAGCGCCTCAAGGACGCCCAAAACACGGCCGCGATGCTGACCACCTTCAACGAGGTGGACATGACGGCGGTGATGGAGATGCGCAACAAGTACAAGGACCTGTTCCTGAAGAAGCACGACGTCAAGCTCGGCTTCATGGGCTTCTTCACCAAGGCCGTCTGCCATGCGCTGAAGGAAATCCCGGCGGTGAATGCCGAGATCGATGGCACCGACATCATCTACAAGAACTTCTGCCATATCGGCATGGCCGTTGGCACCGACAAGGGCCTCGTGGTCCCGGTCGTGCGCGATGCCGACCAGATGTCGATTGCCGAGATCGAGGCCGAGATCGCGCGTCTCGCCAAGGCGGCCCGTAGCGGCCAGCTTTCGATGGCGGACATGCAGGGCGGCACCTTCACGATCACCAATGGCGGCGTCTACGGCTCGCTGATGTCCTCGCCGATCCTGAACGCGCCGCAGTCGGGCATTCTCGGCATGCACAAGATCCAGGAGCGGCCGATGGCGATCGGCGGCCAGGTCGTCATCCGCCCGATGATGTATCTGGCGCTGTCCTACGACCACCGCATGGTCGATGGTCAGGAGGCAGTGACCTTCCTGGTCCGCGTCAAGGAAACGCTGGAAGATCCCGAACGCCTCGTTCTCGATCTCTGATCAGCAAAACCGGGGGCCGAACATGAGCATCGAATTCCTGATTACGGCGCTGATCGTTGTTCTGGCTCCCGGCACGGGCGTGGTCTACACGCTCGCCACCGGGCTGGCGCAGGGCAGGATGGCAAGCGTGGCGGCCGCCTTCGGCTGCACGCTCGGCATCATTCCGGCGATCCTTGCTTCCGTCTTCGGTCTCGCCGCGCTGTTTCACACCAGCGCGCTTCTTTTCCAGACGGTGAAGTTCGCGGGCGTTGCCTACCTGCTCTATCTCGCCTGGCAGACGCTGAGGGATCGCGGTACGCTCAGGGTCTCGGGCGAGGGGACGCCGCGGCGCAGCCTGTTTGCGATCGCGCGCAACGGTTTTCTGATCAACATCCTGAACCCCAAGCTCTCCGTGTTCTTCCTCGCCTTCCTGCCGCAATTTGTCTCGCCCGCCGCTGCCTCGCCGATACTGGAAATGCTGGCGATGTCGGCCGTGTTCATGGCGATGACGTTTGCCGTCTTCGTGGTCTACGGCCAGTTCTCCGGGCTGATGCGCGACCGGGTGCTGTCGAGCGAGCGGGCGATGGTATGGATGCGGCGCAGCGTGGCGCTGGCCTTTGCCGGTTTCGGACTGAAGCTGGCGCTCTCCAGCCGCTGACAACATGCCAGGGAGTTTTCCGTCAGTCATGTCTTCGTCCGCTTCGATTGTCTCTGCACTGGCTGTCGCGCTGACGATTGCCGGCTGTCAGAAAAAGGAGCCCTTCGATATGGCTGCCGTCTCCAGCAATCTCGAAGTCTTCTCCATGGACAATGCGGCCATGAAGGCGAACTATCTGGTAGAAGTCCCGATCGGCGAGCTTGAACTGCCGGATGGCCGGCTCGTCGCGATGGACCCGCTGGTGATGCCGGAAATGGAACCATTCGAACGGAGGGTTCCTGAAGGCGTCTACCCGGTGACGTTCATCCGGGGCGACGAAGAATATGCCCGACCCGCGCTTCTGGTGATCCGTTTCTCGGATGAGCCGGTCGAGCGCTTCGAACTGGCAACGCGACCGGGACAAAACGTGGAAGACCTCGAAGAGGGCTATTTCTATGGCATTCCGGTCGACACCGGACTTGCCGCATTTGCCAATAGCGGCTTTGCCGCCGCCGAGGAGAAGCGCGACGCCGAGGAACGCGAAAGGCGCGGTGACGACTATATCTCCTATTACGACGATGTGCTCGCCGAGGCGCTGCCGGGCGACAGCAATGATGAGCATGTGCTCCACCATCCCATAGAGGGCGATTTCGGTGCGGCGGCGATCGGCCAGTCAGGCTGGGGCGACGGGTTTTACCCGGTGATATGGGGGTTTGCCGCAGACGACAGCCCGGTGCTTGCCTTTATCGATTTCTATGTGATCGAGAACGGCGAGGGGCTGGAGCCCGGCGAACTTGCCAGCCGCAGGGCGCTGGATGCGATGACCGAGCAGCAAAAAGCGGATAATGTCGCCGCATATGACGCCATGAAGACGGGCGATATGAATGGCTTTGCCGCCTATGTCGACGACAAACGGATCAAACCCGAGGATCCGGTCATCCTTACGGGTGGGTCATTCATGGCGGAGGCGATCAGGCTGAACAACGCAGAGGCGCTGAAGATCATGATGGACGCTGGCGCGCGCGCCAAGCCCGGTGCGGTCGATTCGGAGTGGATCGAAAGTTATTACGGTTATGCGGAAGATCTGAACGAAGGCGCTCGCAAAACCGGAAAGATACCGCCACGCTCCGAGGAGTTGATGGCGCTGTTGAGACAACTCGAAAGCGGAAACGCCGAACAATAGGCGGTTTCCGCCCAAGCAGAGGATAGAAGAATGGCATATGATCTCATCGTAATCGGTTCCGGTCCCGGCGGCTATGTCTGCGCGGTCAAGGCATCGCAGCTCGGCATGAAGGTCGCCGTCGTCGAGAAGCGCGCCACCTATGGCGGCACCTGCCTCAATATCGGCTGCATCCCTTCCAAGGCGTTGCTGCATGCCTCGGAATATTACGCACACGCCGCCCATGGCATGGAAAGCCTCGGTATCAAGCTTTCCGGCGTCGAACTCGACCACGAGAAGCTGATGGGCCACAAGGACGCGGTGGTGAAGTCGAATGTCGAAGGCGTCGCCTTCCTGTTCAAGAAGAACAAGATCGACGGCATTCAGGGCACCGGCAAGATCCTCGCGCCCGGCAAGGTGCAGGTGACCAAGGAAGACGGCTCGACCGAGGAGCTTGAGGCGAAGAACATCGTGATCGCCACCGGCTCCGATGTCGCGGGCATTCCGGGCGTCGATGTCGAGATTGACGAGGAGACCATCGTTTCCTCCACCGGCGGCATCGCGCTGAAGAAGGTGCCGGAAAAGATGATCGTTGTCGGCGGCGGCGTGATCGGCCTCGAGCTTGGCTCGGTGTGGTCGCGTCTCGGCGCCAAGGTGACCGTGGTCGAGTTTCTCGACAAGATCCTCGGGCCAATGGATGGCGAAGCCTCCAAGCAGTTCCAGAAGATGCTTGTCAAGCAGGGCCTTGACTTCAAGCTGTCCGCCAAGGTGACGGCGGTCGAGAAGGCCGAAAACGGCGCGAAGGTGACCTTCGAACCGGTCAAGGGCGGCGATGCCGAGACCATCGAGGCCGACATCGTTCTGATCTCGACGGGTCGCAAGCCCTATACCGAGGGCCTCGGCCTGGAAGAGGCCGGCGTCAAGCTGGACGATCGCGGCCGGGTCGAAATCGACGGCCACTTCAAGACCAACGTCGACGGCATCTATGCGATCGGCGATGTGGTCAAGGGCCCGATGCTGGCGCACAAGGCCGAGGACGAGGGCGTGGCGCTCGCCGAGATCCTCGCCGGTCAGGCCGGCCACGTGAATTATGATGTCATCCCGAGCGTCGTCTACACCCAACCCGAAGTCGCCTCCGTCGGCAAGACCGAGGAAGAGTTGAAGAAGGACGGCATCGCCTACACGATCGGCAAGTTCCCGTTCATGGCCAATGGCCGGGCTCGCGCGATGGAGGCGACCGACGGTTTCGTCAAGGTGCTCGCCGACAAGGAGACCGACCGCGTCCTCGGCGTTCATATCGTCGGCTTCGGCGCGGGCGAGATGATCCACGAGGCGGCGGTGCTGATGGAATTCGGTGGCTCGGCCGAAGACCTCGGCCGTACCTGCCACGCACACCCGACCATGTCGGAAGCGGTGAAGGAGGCGGCGCTCGGCGCGTTCTTCAAGCCGATCCACATGTAAGGCGCTTTCCGCCTGCTTCATGAAAACTTCGTGACCTTCGAAAGTGCGGCTTGCTTTGCAGGCCGCATTTTCGTTTCATGGTTTATCCGAACAAGCTCTTGATAAGAGGGGTAAATCCTGTGCGTCCGACTCCGGTTTCCTTTTCGCGCTCGCAGCGCGCCCTGCACTGGATCATGGCGTTGCTGATTCTGTTCAACCTGCTGTTTTCCGATGATCTGGTGCGCTGGGGCGTTCTGTATTACGGCAACAAGCCCATTCCGGACGATGTTCAGCTCTCGGCCGACATCCATGCCTATGTCGGGATCACGGTACTCGTTCTAGCATTGATCCGGCTGGCGTTGCGCTTCATCCAGGGCGTGCCGCCCGAGCCTGAGGGCGAGCCGGCGATCTTTCGGCTGCTGTCGAAGGTGGCGCACTGGACGTTTTATCTGATGTTCATCGTGATGCCGCTTGCCGGCATCGCCGGCTATTATTTCGGCAGCGGCGCAGCCGCGCTGGCGCATGCCAATCAGATGAAGCTCGTGATGTGGTTTCTGATCGTCACCCATATCGCCGCCGTCGCGGTCCACCAGTTCTACTGGAAGACCGGGATATTGAAGCGGATGACGACCGGCTGACGGCTACCGCGCTGTTGCGAGGCGGTTTCCGGCCTCGTCGAATGCATGGCAATGCGCGGGCGCGGCGGCGAGGTGGATCGTGGTGCCGGCGGCAAGTTCGCGGCCGGCCGGCTGTTCCAGGATGATCGGACCGTGGCCTTCGACATCGGCGTGGACCAGCCGCGCATTGCCGAGATATTCCGTCAGCCTGACTTTCGCGGCGATGGCGCCCTGATCCTCCGACGTGATTTCGAAACTGTCCGGCCGGATGCCGCAATAGCGGGTTTCGGGCGGAAGCCCGCTCGCGGCGCGAAGGGTTTCGAATTCGGGCGTCAGCTCGAAGATGTTCATCTTCGGCGCGCCGATGAACTGGGCGGCGAACAGGTTGGCCGGGCGCTCGTAGAGGTCCTCGGGGCTGCCGACCTGCTCGATCTTGCCATCGCGCAGAAGCACGATCTTGTCGGCAAGCGTCATCGCCTCGACCTGGTCATGGGTCACATAGATCATCGTCCGCTTCAGCCGCGCATGCAGCTCCGAGATCTGGGTGCGCATATGTACCCGAAGCTCGGCATCGAGGTTGGAGAGCGGCTCGTCGAACAGGAAGGTTTCCGGCTGGCCGACGATCGCGCGGCCGATCGCCACGCGCTGGCGCTGGCCGCCGGACAGCTCGCGCGGATAGCGTTCGGTGAGCTTGTCGAGCTGCAAGGTGGCGACCGCCTCTTCCACCAGCCGGTTGATCTCGGCGGCCGGCGTCTTGCGCACCTTCAGTCCGAAGGCGATGTTTTCGCGCACCGTCAGATGCGGATAGAGCGCGTAGGACTG
>NZ_DEPM01000067.1:21889-22254 GCF_002358775.1 Martelella sp. UBA3392 | reverse complement strand
CTGGAACACCATCGCCACGCCGCGCCTGGCGGGCGCGATGTCGTTCATGCGCTTGCCGCCGATTTCGAGCGTGCCGCCGGTGATATCCTCGAGGCCGGCGATCATCCTGAGCAGCGTGGACTTGCCACAGCCGGACGGGCCGACGAACACGCAGAACTCGCCGTCCTCGACCGCAAGGTCGATGCCCTTGATGATCTCCGCCGCGCCATAGGACTTTCTGACGCCCTTCAGTTCAAGCTTGGCCATGTCTTCACTCCACGCGTCCGAACAGTTCGAGTCGCGGCGTCTCGCGGATATGCTGCGGCCATGCGAGTGGCACCTCGAAGCGGCTTGTCAACAGGTTCTGGAAGTCCGCCAGCCGCTCC